>NZ_CDRRTB010000013.1:0-24103 GCF_977045075.1 Peptostreptococcus sp.
GGAACTGTAAAGTATATGTCAGCACTTAAGCCCTTCAAAAGTGCCCTCTCCTTCCAAAAGTCATAAAACTTATACGCATCTATCGTACAATAAAGTATTCCTATCAGTAACCCAGGAACTATTAGTACAAGCATTTCATACAATGAAATTCTTTTTATTTTCCTCTTGTTTCCACCCAATGCATTAACTATACTATACATATTGTAGTTTCTGACAAAACTAACAATCAAACCAATAATAATATTTACACTTGACATCAATAGTAGAAAATATGATATTGTGACCTTTCTCATCTTAAAGCTATCCACTAGTTTATTAGCATCATTAAATGCATCAGCTTTCGTTTTAATATTTACATATAAATTATCACCATATATTTTTTCTATTTCATTTTTTACATTATTTATACCGTTCTTCTTATTCAAGGTAATATATATACTGTCTGCACCACTTCTTCCAACTAACTTTTCAAAATCCCTATCTAATAGCACTATATCAGGTATTGACTGTTCAGTATTAGAGTATATATACCATTGTTTACTTAAAAATCCTGCCACCCTAACCCTATGATTCCTATACTGCATATCTCCATTTTTATCATAATAAGGCAATGATATTTCCATAATATCTCCTCTTTTTAAATTCTTAATCACATTCTTGTTTTCATGCTGTATTATTGAATAAAACTGGTTATATACTAATACATTCGGAATATCATCCTCTAAACCTATACTTGCATTATCCTCTACAAAACTATTATCCACCAAAAACTTCTTTATAGCATTCTCATCAAAAGATAAAATATCAAAGCGTAAGCCCTTAATCTCATTATCATTTATCATATGTAGTTGCTTGTAGTCTGTAGTCAACTGATTAGTATTTAAATATTCATACCCATCGTCACTACTAACACCATAAACCTCCTTTATTCCTTCTATTGATCTTATGCTATTTAGATCATTTTTACCAAAGTAAATAAGGTTTTTATTGATATTCAAATCTCTATAGACATTAAAGTCCACTTTTTCATAAAATGCTAATTCATTATTGGTGACACTGGCTGGAACTGTATTATAATAGTTGACTAAGTACATATACCCAGAAAAGGCCAATATCACTATATTGGATACTATAAATAACTTTTCGCTTAATAGATTATTAATCAAGATTTTATGTTCTAACTTCCTCACCCTTAAGATTCTAACAAGTTTACTTGAATAATCCTGCCCCTTACTATACTGTTCAACTGGTGTCTTATACAATATTTCTTTACATGAATACAAACCGGTAGCCATATACACAATAAATAAAGGTGCTACAACCTTAGCAAATATATTTACACTAAACAATACATTTGCCTTTTTTGAATTTATCAAAGAGCCAGTAAAATCAAAGCTATTTATCAGTATTTTACTTATGAATACACTAGCCATTAAGGCCAGGCTGCACGATACTATGTATATTATTAGACTTTTTAATAACTCAATAATTATTGCTTTCTTTTTCGAACAACCTAACAAACGAAGCAAGCCTTGTCTTTTAGAAGATTCTATTGAATTTAAAATCGATATATTTAATATTATAATTGCAGCAATCAATATAGTAATTCTGTCTATATTTGTTAAAGTTGATGATGCTGTTATCTGCTGATTTAATTCATCAAACATACTATTAGGTACAATATGATCGCTGCTTGAATTAATATTATAGCTTAACTCAGCAGACTTATTGATTGGATTTACTCCAGGTTTAAATGATATTGTTCCATTATAGCTTATATATTTATTATTTATAGTATCATTTAACCCATTTTTACTGCTTATAAATATATCTTGATATTTATATAGATTTTCTACAATACTTGGATATGTATAATACCCTACAATTTTTGACTTTACATTGTAATTTATGTACTCTTTTTTGCCTTTTTCAGAATCAACTATTTTATTTCCTTTAAGTTCAAGATCATCATTTATATTAAGATTATAGTTTTCTAGAATACTTTTTTCTATTATAATTTCATCTTTATTTGTAGGGAATCTACCTTCAACTAGGCTCAAATTAAAATTATCAAAGTAATCTCTATTAAACTCTAATAGGTTTTCCGAAATTTCATTTTCTATAAATGCTTTTCCAAAGCTTTTAGTTATACTAATAGACTTTATACTATTATCGGATTTGACATAGTCTAATTGTGAATAATCTATATCAAAGAATTCGGCCTGTGCTCTTGTTGTGTTATCTTCTATAACTTTCTTCACATAATACGATTGACTATACTGAGCAGTCAAACTAGAAAAAACTATGCATATCATAAAAGATATAATCAGTATGGTAGGAAGACTGCTCTTATAATCCTTTATAATCGAGTTTAAAATCAATTTTTTCATACTAATCCCTTCTATATAAATAATTTTTTAATGTTATTACTATTTTCTTTCATCACTTATTATTTTCCCATCACTTATAGTAATAAGTCTATCTGCCTGCCTTGCTATATTTTCATCATGAGTTATCATAAGTAGGGTCTGGTTTAGGTCTTTTACAGTAGACCTAAGCAGACCCATTACCTCTTCAGTAGTCTTACTATCAAGGTTTCCTGTAGGCTCATCTGCGAATATTATAGCAGGCTTGTTGGATAGGGCCCTTGCAATTGCCACCCTTTGCTGCTGACCACCCGATAACTCATTAGGAAACTTCTTTAGCTGGTCTTCTAGTCCAACCTTTTTTACTATATCCATAATATATTCCTTGTCTTCCTTCTTTCCATCTAGCTGGATTGGTAGGATTATATTATCATAAACATTAAGGACCGGTATTAGGTTAAAGCTTTGGAATATAAATCCAAATTCTTGTCTCCTAATTTTTGACAATTCATCATCATTTAAGGCGTATATATCCCTTTGGTCAAGAAATACGCTACCCTCAGTTGGCTTGTCTAGGCCAGCCATACAATGAAGCAGGGTACTTTTTCCCGAACCACTAGTTCCTATTATGGCCGTGAATTTTCCATTTTCAATTTCTAGGCTTATACCATCAACTGCCTTCACTAGACTTTCTTTTTTTCCATAGTATTTTTTCACGTTGTCAATTTTTAAGGATTTCATATTCTCAACCTTTCATAAAATAAATTTCACTATTCACTTCTTGTATCAAGCCTTATATTCTTTGATACAGGCCTTTTATTTGAGTACATCTGCATTAGTATTGATATTATTCTTCGATAATAAGATTCCTAATACCATTGAAATAAATACTACTAAAATATATATACTCATTTCTTTAAATGGTATATTAAATATAAATAGAGCTTTACTATATATATCCATATACAATTGATTCAGTTTAGATGAATTGTTATAATAAATAAATACCGCTGATATTATATTTATTATTATTGCAACAAGAGCTATTATTAAGTTATCTAATATAATCCACTTATACTTTTCTTTTAATGTCATTCCTAATGCTCGCATTATTGCAAATTCATCTGCCCTCTTTATTATATTAGACCTTATCATAAGTATTAAATTAATCATAGTAAGTACAAGTAAAATTACTATTTGACTCAATTTTTCTTTCAAATATACATTTTCATTAACTTTATTCTTCTTAGTATAAGAATTTATATCAAACACTGTGTACCTATCACTGCTATATTTTTTGTCTAATATTTTCCTGTTTTGTTCAGAGTAGCCTTTTTCATTAATAAGGCCTATTTGGCTATACCTATTTTCCATACCTAACTTATCTATATGTTTAGATGAAATAATTACTTCTGGATTATACCCAAAGTTGCTATTTCCTTTGAATAGCCAGTCTTCATTAATCAATCCGACCACCTTTATCTTCTTATCATATCTCTTTACTTGACCATTTACTATAGAGAAAAGCTTGATTTTATAAATATTATTTAATTTGACTGGATTAGAAAAAACTTTTCTGTTTTCACCACTATTCATATCATAGTATTTGTCTGAAATTAAGGCAGGTATATAATCTCCTCTTTCATCATTGATTTTTTCTATTGAACCCTTTTCTAAATATTTATTTATTGAAGGATACATATTTTGGCTATAGGCTTTCAAGGTAATTGGCATATCTAAAGTTTCACCTGAAAAATTTTGGGCTGTATAGTAGTCCTTAGTAATTTGTCCCCTATCCAAAGATATATATGAATAAGGTATCTCTTTTTTATAATTCACCATAGTATATTTTCCAGAAATTTTGACTGAATCAAAGTCATCCTTACTAAGGCTTGAAAGTCCTATATTAGTGTCAATTAAGTTTGGTGAAAGTATCATGTCATTTATAAATAAATTATTTTGTTGCATGTCTATTACATTAAAGTTATTTGTCATTCTAAAAGTTGTTTCAAAATACATGCCACCTAAAATTGAAAACGAGATTAACACAATCAAGATGTTTGATATATTTCTCAAAAACATATTGATAAAGTTCTTGATATAAAGGTTTTTTGTGCTAATTGATATATAGGCTTTTCTCTTATAATTTTCGTTTATACACTCTAGTCCACTCTTCCTAGATCCAATAAATATTGTCGATAAGGAAGAAAGCATCACAATAAAGAATGTTATGATAAGTGGGTATATTACATCTTCAAGAGAAAAAATAAATCGAGCATTTACAAAGTTCTTAAATATATAGTTTTCAACTATTAATTTAGACAGTAGCGTGGCAGATATAATTCCCAATAAATAACCACATAGCCATATAGATGTAAATTGTATAAGGAACAATTTAATAAGATCTCTCTTGGAAGCCCCTAATATTTTTAATTCACCAATCTCTTTTATAAAAGAGGAAGTAAATATATTAAATATGTTTAATATCAAGAGTAATGATATAATTAAAACCATGAGTACTTCCTTGAAGTTAGAAAACTGCCTTGCCTCCTTGTATTCACCTCGAGCCATTGATAATTGTTCATTATACCTTAAGTTTTCATCATTAAGGCCACTCTTTTGCCTGATTTGTTCATAAATGCTTCTCTTATCGGCATTTTGAGCAAATACAAGGAAACCATCATAAGACTTAGAATTATGACTTCTTGTAAATCCTGTAAGTTTATATTCATTTTCATAGTATTTTTGATTTCTATCGATAACACCTACAAGTTTATATTTAATATTTTTTGATGAAATATCGTATTGGGAGTTTGACTTGTTTTTTACTATTTTTGAAAAATCTATTTCCTGCTTTAGTTTGAAGTTTTTATCAATTTCCTTTAAGGCCCTTTTTTCTATTGCTATTTCATTTTCATTCTGAGGTAATCTACCCTCTAACAACTTGAATCGATTTAATCTATAGTATTCGTCACTGTAGTTACATAGACTAATATCCACACCATTTTTGTATGTGATATTACCTAATTCATATGTATAGATTAGTTTTTTAACTCCATCAATATTTTCCATGTTTTTTATATTGTCTACATTAGCACCATAAAATTTAGCATCATAGCCAGCATAAAGACTATGAACTTCTAACATTTTATTATAGGTTGAATTTTTTTCCACTAATGATTTTGATGCCACGAAAGAACAGACGGATGCTATGCATATTACTAAGATGAGACTTCTTTTAAAATTCTTGATTAAGTAGTTAAGCGATAATTTAATTATCATGATATCCTCCTCAAATTTACAGGGAATGTATTGAATAACTAATTGATGACTATTTCTTTTATTATATGATATTTTTTTAATAAAGTCAAATGTTTTTAAATTTTCTGTTTATTTTTTTAAATATAGAAGAGTTATTAATATTAATTTTATTCATAATCATTTTCTGATATAGCTCTAATAAGAAAGACTCATAACTGATAGATACCAGTATATGAGTCCCTCTTTCTCTTTGATCACTTATTCAATTATTAATATTCTACCTTATACCAAAGAACCTCTTGGCATTTTCTTTAGTTACCTGACACACCTCTTCGTAGCTGATTCCCCTTTCAATGGCTATCTTCTGGGCTACATACTTGACCATGGATGGGTCATTTCTCTTGCCCCTATTAGGAACTGGAGCCATATATGGAGAGTCCGTCTCTATAAACATCCACTCCAATGGTATATTTTTAGCCACATTCACTGTCTTTCTATTGTTCTTGAAGGTAACTGTTCCAGGTATTGATATATAGCAGCCCATCTTTATATACTCCCTAGCCAGGTCTAACTCCCCACTATAGCAGTGTAGAACACAGCCTGTCTCTGGAGCCTTATACTTTTTAATTATGTCAAAAGTGTCCCCATGGGCATCCCTGTCATGGACTATAAAGGGTAGGCCTAGTTCGTTGGCCAACTGAATCTGCCTGATAAACCACTTTTTCTGTAGGTCCCTGGGCGATAGGTCGTAGTAGTAGTCCAGGCCTATCTCTCCAATGGCTACTACCTTGTCATTTTCCCTGGCCCACTTCTTTAGGGTCTCTATATCATCTTCAGTCATGTGCTCTACATCATGTGGGTGTACCCCTACTGCTGCATATATAAAGTCATGTTTTTTCGCTAGGTCTATGGCTGTCTTGGATGTCTCCATGTCTGCACCCGGATTGACAACCAGGTCCACATCATTTTCTCTTAAGTAGGCTATTAGCTGGTCCCTATCTTCATCAAACCTCTCATCATTCAGATGAGCATGTGAATCGAACAGCATTTATCTCACCTCTGCCCCATCTTTAGCACCAATAGCTTCTGGTATTACCAGGTCATCACCATCATCACCAGCTACAAGGATCATACCCTGAGATTCTACCCCTCTTAGCTTGACTGGCTTTAGGTTGCAAACTACTATTACATTTTTTCCGACCATTTCTTCTGGCTTGTACCATTCAGCTATACCTGATACTATCTGTCTCATTTCTGAACCTAGCTTGATCTGTGATACCAGTAGCTTATCTGCCTTTGGATGCTTTTCACACTTTACAATCTTACCTACTCTTAGCTCTAGCTTTTCAAAGTCTTCCATATCTATTTCTTCCTTGTGGTCTAGCTTTACTTCCTGGTCTACTATCTTTTCAGCGAATAGGTCTTCTAGGGCCTTGATTTCTTCTTCAACCTCAAGTCTTGGGAATAGAACTTCTCCCTTCTGAACCTTAGTCCCATTAGGAAGTAGGCCGAAAGTATCAGTACTTGCCCAATCATATAGGTCTTCCTTGCCTGCTATACCTAGCTGTGCGAATATCTTTCTAGCTGTATCTGGCAATAATGAAGATATAAGCGTTGATATTAGCCTAATTGATTCACATAGGTTGTATAGGACATGGTTTAACTGGTCCTTGTTTGCTTCATCTTTAGCTAGAACCCAAGGCATTGTTTCATCTATATACTTGTTAGTCCTTCTAACAAACTTCCATAGGCTTTCTAGGGCTTCATGGAACATCAATTCATTCATCTGACCTTCAAAGTCTGTCCTTACTTCCTTGTATGTATTGATTAAGTCCTGGTCAAATTCAGTGCCAGCGTCATTTACAACTAGAACACCATCATTATACTTTTCAACCATCGATACAGTCCTACTTACTAGGTTGCCAAGGTCATTAGCCAAGTCTGAATTTATTCTGTTTATAAAGTTCCTATGAGTGTAAGAACCGTCCTGACCAAACGAGAACTCTCTCAGTAGGAAGTACTTAAGGGCATCTACCCCATACCTGTCTACCATCTGGCCTGGATATACTATATTCCCCTTAGACTTTGACATCTTATCATCAGCGAACAGGATCCAACCATGTCCAAATACCCTCTTCGGTACTGGTACATCTAGGGCCATTAGTATTGCAGGCCATATAATTGTATGGAATCTCACTATTTCCTTGGCAACTAGGTGAACATCTGCTGGCCAGAACTTCTTGTAGTTTGTATCATCATCACCCTCATAACCTAGGGCTGTAATGTAGTTACAAAGGGCATCTACCCATACGTAGATTATATGCTTTTCATCGAAAGGCACCTTTATACCCCAGTCAAATGAAGTTCTAGTTACTGATAGGTCCTCTAGGCCTGGCTCTAGGAAGTTCTTAATCATTTCGTTCTTTCTGCTCTCAGGCATTACGAAGTCGGTATTTTGGAATAGGTCCAACAGCCTATCCTGGTACTTTGATAGCCTGAAGAAGTATGATTCTTCCTTCACTACCTTAGTATCTCTACCACAGTCTGGACACTTGTTGCCTTCCAGCATCTGTGACTCTGTCCAGAAGCTTTCACATGGTACGCAGTAGTGTCCCTCATATGAGCCCTTGTATATTTCTCCCTTTTCATATAGCTTGGTAAATATCTTCTGTATAGCCTTCTCATGTCTTTCTTCAGTAGTTCTTATAAAGTCATCATTTGATATTTCTAATTTTTCCCAAAGCTTCTTGATTTCGGCTATCTGCTCATCAAGGAATTCTATTTCACTCTTTCCTGCCTCATGGGCCTTCTTCTGTATTTTTTCTCCATGTTCGTCTGTACCTGTAAGGAATCTTACATCGTAGCCACAGAATCTCTTGAACCTAGATATAGCATCTGCTGCAACTGTAGTATAGGCATGACCTATGTGTAGCTTTCCACTTGGATAATATATTGGTGTTGTTACATAAAATGTTGGTTTCTTTGTCATAATTGACCTCCTCAAAGTTTAAAAGTAAATAAAAATCACCCCTATGCGATGCATAGGGGCGAATAATAGTCACGGTACCACCCTACTTACTGGCCGACAAACCTATTGGTCTGTATCTCTTTTCGGCTTCCCCTAGTGTCTCTGTGAAAGCTAGCCTGCCAGTATCTCTTAGATTTAACGCATCCATACGCAGACCCTAACTAGTCTAGCTCAGGTCTGAAGCTCCGAGTCCATATTCACTACGCTTGTATTGTTGGTTTACAGCGCCCACCAACTCTCTAAAAATACTCCTGTAGCTACTCTTCTCTTCACAGCCAAAAAATTTGATTAACTTGATTTTACATCATGGATGTAAAAAAGTCAATTATTATAGGATTGATTTTGCCTGGATTGGTGTAGATAGGATTACTGAAGTCCTTGTCCTACCAAAGTCCTTTAGGTTGTCTATCACATTTTCTAGTTCATCCATACTTTCAACAATAACCTTGATTAGGGAACTGTCATCACCTGTAATATGGTGACATTCAACTATTCTCGGGTCATTCTTTACGGCATCTATAAAGGCATCATAGGCTGTTCCTGGAAGCGATACATTAATAAAGGCCTTTATAGCCCTACCCATAGAGTCAGGATTGATGATAGCCTTATAACCTGATATAATTTTGGCCTCTTCAAGTCTCTTTACTCTTTCGGATACTGCCGGCGATGTCAAACCTACTGCTATACCTAGGTCCTTCATAGATATTCTACCATTGTCCTGAAGAATTTCTATGATTTTCGCATCAGTAGAATCCATTCTTTCTTCGTAAGATTTTTTTGTCATACTCTCCACCCACTTTACATAATGTATTATTTTATTTTTTTTGAAGCAATCATTTCTTGCTTCATTTTCCATAGACCTTCTGATAAATCCACCTTATAGATATGAGGATTTTTAATTCTCTTATGCTGGTTCCATAGACTATCCAGCTCTCTTTGTGTATATTCAGTAACCTCTTGAATTGTCTTGCCCTCTCTTACACACTTACCATCCTTGAATAGGGGTGATAAGACCTCTCTTAAGCTGAATTTTTCGAATTGCTTAGTCTTCCATGTATATACTGGGTCAAAGATTTCTAGAGTCTTTGACTCATCTATTTTTTCATCTACCAACATGATAAGGTCAGCTTCAGCCTTACCATTTTCATTGTATATCCTCACAACCTTCTTAAAGCCCGGATTATTTATTTTTTCAGGATTTTCTGAAATTTTAATCTTTGGAACCAGAAGGCCTTCAGAATTAGTTGCTGCTGCCAGCTTATATACGCCTCCCAACGAAGGGTAATCATAAGAAGTAATCAGCTTGGTTCCAACTCCCCAAGAATCTATCTTGGCCCCCTCCTGCTTTAGTGATGTAATAGTATACTCATCCAGGTCGTTTGATGCTGTTATCTTAACATTCTCAAAGCCTGCCTCATCCAGGATCCTTCTAACCTCTCTTGAAAGGTATGTCAAGTCACCTGAATCTAGTCTTACACCTAGTGGCTCATGTCCCTTTGCCCTTAGCTCATTAAATACTGTAATGGCATTTTTGATACCACTATTTAGGACATCATATGTGTCTATCAATAATAGACAACTATCTGGATATATGTCAGCATAGGCCCTAAAGGCCTCTAGCTCTGTATCAAACTTCTGTACCCAGCTGTGGGCATGTGTACCTGATACCGGAACATTAAAGAGTTTTCCCGCCAATACATTTGATGTTCCCTTGCAGCCTCCAATAATCGCCGCCTTGGCTCCATAAAGTCCTGCCTCTGGACCCTGGGCCCTTCTCAGACCGAATTCTAGGACTGGATCACCCTGGGCTGCATTGCATACCCTAGATGACTTTGTTGCTATTAAAGACATAAAATTCACAATAGAAAGCATTGCTGTTTCGATCAGCTGGGCCTGATAAAGTGGCGCCTTTACCACTAATACTGGCTCTCCAGGAAACATTACTGTACCATCCTCGACAGCATATATATCTCCTGTGAATTTAAAATCCTTCAGAAAACTCAAGAAATCTTCATCGAATAGGTTCAAACTCCTCAAATATTCTAGGTCGGAGTCTTCATAGTGGAGGTTTTCGATATATTTCACCACTTCCTCTATACCGCAGATAATTGTATATCCTCCATCGCAGACATTCTTCCTGAAAAAAATGTCAAATACCGCAGTATTGTTGTGTAGACCTTTCTTGTAGTATCCGTTCATCATGGTCAACTGATATAGGTCAGTCAACATTGTTAAGTTGTTAGTCATTTTCCTCTCCTTTTAGCCTAAAGTAGTTTATACTTTATAATCTAAAGTTCGTTTTTACATATATATTTTATCATAAATAAGATTAAAAAGCTATTTAATTTTCAATAATTTAATTTTTGGCAATTTTATCCTTATATTCATAATTTTGTTAGAATGAAAATGTATTCCTTTTTTAATAAATATTATCTGTTGATTTTTAATATAAAATAAATTTTAACTTCTGTATAGACTGTTTTTTATTAATATATATTAAAGTACCAAGCTTTTTATGCCTGGGCTTTTTTTATCAATACTGCAATATCGACACTTCCACTTCCCCTAAAGTTTAGAGGGGAACCAATGGTTCCCCTCTTAAAATATGTATTTTACTTTTGTTTAGTTACCTATTTCCCTTGTGAAAGAGAGTCAATTGTACCACTTGCTATAGTACTTTCACCACCTAGTATCACTGACTGACTTATCTTTCCATTTAACCTATCCTTAATGCTATTTGGTATACTTGTCCTATTGACAAGTAGGATAGGCATTTTTGCCCTGGCAGTGACTGCTCCTGCTGACAAGGCATCTATTGAGTTATATCCATTTGCAAACATAACCTTCTTAGTGCTTGGATATGATTCATCTGCTATGGCCAAGGCAGTCTTAAATCTATCCTGACCTGATAGTCTAGTCTTAGTCTTCGCACTTACCTGGTTTACGACAGAGTCTGAAATAGAGTTAGTGCCACCGACTACATATACCTGGTCAAGGTTCCAGGCATTAAACTTGGCCCTGGCATTTCCTTCCAGTTCTCCAGACCTAGTCATGATTACTGGCAATCCCTGGCTTGTGGCAAGTCCTGATACCGTCAAGGCATCTGCATCCTTAGAACCATTGATCAGGATGGCCTTAGATGATTTAGTTATATCCTTGACCTCTTGGGCTATCATGGCAGAAGTTTCATACCTGTTATTTCCTGCTATTCTTCTAACACTATAACCCTTCTTTCTCATATCTCCTTCTACCTTATAGCTAACTGATGAGCTACCTCCAACTATGATTATATTCTTGGCCTTTAGCCTGGATATTTCATTTAGGACGCTTTCATCCGTAGTATCTTTATTTGTCAATAATATCGGTGCCTTATGAGCATTTGCAAATGATGCTGATACTAGGGCATCTGCATTGTTTTTTCCGCTTGCCAGTATTACAGTATCTGCTGAGCTGAAGTATTTTTGGCTAATTTTGGCTGAAGTTTCATACCTGTTGCTACCTGCAAGTCTTTCAGTGTTTTTACCATTAAGGTCTTCATTGTCTGCATCAAAATTTATACCATCTTGGTCACTGATATCTTTAGCATTCGACCAGTCAAATTCTAACATCGCATTCTGTGCACCTGAGCCCTTAACTATTTTATCATAACTACTTGCATTGCTTTGTATAGAGTCCATAGCATCCACATAAACCTTTATATATATTTTACTTTCTTTAGTAGTTGGTCTGTTAAAGGCTATTATTCTTGGGAAATATCTATCCTTTCCATCCATAGCCCTGTCAAGATATGTTTTGTAAACTTTAGCCATTTCTGGTTCAGACGACATTGAAGATCCCGGATATATTAACATATCAGTTAAATGTCCATATTTGTTCATGAGAGAAATACCCTTCATTCCCAGGTATATAGTTGACTTACCATCCTTGGTATATACTATCGCTTCCCTATCTATAGCTTTGTCTCCCATAGATACTTCTTTTTGATTATAAGCTTGGATCATCTTAACTGGCACCCTATATTTTTTAACTTGTTTTTTCTTATCTTCTCCATTATTATCTGAATCACCAGTCTTGTCCTTAGACTTATCACCTATAAGGTTATCACCTCCATTATTAGGATTTTGGTCTTTCTTAATATTTGCTATAGAAAACCTCAATACTTCTCTAGCAGTTAGATAATGTAATTCTGTAGACTTAGGATCATCTATAGCTTTTTTTGCAGAAGATATCGCAGCCTCTACCAAAGACTTTGAATTTCCTGTAACTACACCCGATTTTAGAATTGATTCAGCCAATTCTATATCTTTAATTAAAAGCTCTTTTATTTCCTTGCTTATCTTAGGATTTTCATTTGGTTTTGGCTCATTATTACCTATAGATGAAATATCAAATACCAATCTTGCTGCCTGTGAACCCTTCCATTTATCAACATTAGCTTCATATGGATTTCCACCCGTTGCTATCATACACATTGCATCAACTGCTACTTTTACATTTAAAGTATCTACCAATTTATCACTAACAAACTTATACTCATATGGGAATTCTCTTTCATTAGAGTATATATCCTTATCCTTGGCCATTCTTGATGGTGAAATTTCTTCACTTAAGTTTGAATCAAAACCATCCATATACTTTTTCATTCCGAACAAGTGACCATAGAATGTTCCTGTTCCAAAATTTCTATGTATCCCCTTAAAATTAACAGTATATGTGTATTTACCATCCTTATTTTTGCTTATCTTGGCTGTCGGTATAGTAGCCAATGAACCCATTGAAGGTCTGTCCTCATGAGCCATCTTCATTTCAACGGGTACAGTCCATGTGTCCTTATCAACATCAGGATTAGGAGTTGGAACTTCAGGGTCATCATTATTTACTGATTTGATTTGTCCATAGTCCAATACTAAAACTCCATACTTAAATACATCATCATCAGGTCCATTTCCAAAAAGTCCATTCATAACATCTACAGATATACCAATATATCTTTTAGGATTTTCTTTTTCCTTGTTAAGAGGTATTGAAACTTTAGTAACATAATCTCTCTTTTTGCCATCAAATCCTAGTAAATTTTCTTTCTTAATAACATTTACCTGTTTAGGTTCTCCTAAATCACTTTCTTTCTTTAGACCTCCTGTAGGATCATAGTTATCTGGCTCAAAATAATTTAGTTTAATAACCCTTCCCTCTAAGCTAGACATATTTACACTTTTTACATCAAATTCGATATTTTGAATTCCATTTTTTATAGTTAATTTTGCCATTCCTTCAATCGCATTATTTCCCATAGATATTTCATTAACGGAGCCAAACATCCTCATTTGAATTGGAATTTCATATATACCATCACTTAGCTTAGGTTGTTTTTTAAATCCATCATATATCATTTCTAGTGAAGATATAGCTTTTCTAATATTTGTACTTGCCTCTTCTTTTTCTTTATCACTCATAGAAGATTTATTTTTTTCAATAGATTCTACTAGTTTATCTAATTTACTCAAACTATCTTCTGTCTTAAGAATTCTAGTTAATTTATTTTTAGAATCAGCAATAGCTTTTTCAAGTTCATAGTCTTTCTGGTTCTTATTTGCCATCTGCAATTCAAGAATTTGCATTTTTAGTTTATTCAATGATTCTAAAACTTTTTCTTTTGCTGTATTATCATTGAAGCTTTCATATACTTTTTTAGAGCTATCCAAAAGCTCATTTAACTTTTGACTTTCATAGTTTTCTTTGCTGCCACTGAGTTTATCCAATATGTCTTTATATTGTTTTTTTAGTTCACCAACATTATCATTAGTAGTTTTCTCAACTAGTAATATATTCCCCTTATAGTCATTAATATCAAATATTAAGTCGACCTTGTTGCCTGATTTTGAAAATACTCCGTCTTTTTCACACTTTTCAATTTTACTAATTTTCCCATCATCAGAAACCCTATATAGGTCAATCTTGTCATTATTTAAGTCAAGAGGGTATAGATTTTTACCTTTATTCAATCTAAGTTGAATAATCCAATTGTAGTGACCTGGTCGTTTTTTATCATTAAATTTTTCACTTAACCACTGACCATCTTCAATTTTAGCTGGCTCACCATTAGGGTCTGTAATTTTATAATTTAAAAGGGCAAAATTATTTAATCCACTAGCAATAGCTCCCTTTTTGACCTTTTCATAAAATTCTCCAGAATTTATCCTATTTATATCTAATTTAGAATCATTGTAAACTCCAAATTCCATGAATTCTAAATCTGGATTTCCTAGATAAGACTCATGTACTTCACCTTCAAAGTATGTTGCCTTCTTTACAAGTCCATCATTATATAATCTTCCAATTTTACAATTGTATGTCAGCGTTTCTGATGGTTCCATACCTTTTTGGAAGGCCTTAACCTTAAGTACAACTGTCCCCCCGCTGTAAACGGCACTTGGTAATTCTTGCAAAGGTCTATTTTTACTTCCATATTCCTTCATTTGGTCAAACCTAACCCCAAAGATGCCCGTTTTTTCTTCCCTCATCGATTCTGATTTCTCTGTCGGTTCACTTCCATCCAAAGTAAATTTCAAGTCTATCCTATTATCCACAAATACGTCTTTAGCATAAAAAGTGAAACTTAAACCACTAGCCATTTTATTTTTATGTGTGATTGTCTCATCAAAATAATTTACTGAAATCTTGTAACTATTAGAAGAGAATTGAAATAAAGCTGGTTTTTCAACTTTATTTGATACTTCTTTTTCAGTCTTATATGTCTTAAATCCATCAACAAGTTCTTTCTTGTTCTTATATGTCATAACAGGGAATACATACTTGCTTTCATCCAGTTTAGTCAGAATATTACTTATATTATTAAATACATCACTGTTGATTTTCTTTACATCACTCTTTTTTACTGATACTATTCCATCAACTGTAGATAAATTATAGGTATCAGAAGTAGACTTCTTTTCACTATTGGCTATGGCACCTAAAAGCTCAATAAAGTCACTAGAATTATCAGATATTGCATCTAAATAATTGTCATCAAATTTATTGAGTATATCCTCTATTTTTAATGTAGATCCTTTTACATCTATACTTTCTGGGTATGATTTTTTATCTAAGGAAACACCATCAAAATTATCATCCTTACCCTTTATTAACTTTACATAACTACTAGCAATCTCTTCAACATTATCACTTGTAGGAATATTAATCCTTTCTCCATCGGTTAATATAATTGACTTATTTTTTCCCTTTTCACTATCTGATATAATCTGCAAATAGGCTAACTTCATATCATTAGTTAAGGTCATGAAACCTTCATCATTTAAAATCCTAATTACATCATCCAGTATTGATATATCTTCACCAAATAACAAATACTTATTATATTTTTCTTTATTTAATCCAATTTCTTTGACCTGATTTAGAAGAGTTTCTTTATCTTTTTCATCATTGATATTGTCAACCCTTACCTTATTACCATTAGACAAGTATACATACTTGCCCTCTTCATTATTTTCACCTGTTTCACCACTAGGTTTATCTTCAATGTTCAATTTTTCCAAAAGTTCCTCTATTTTTGGTACATCAAATTTCAGTTTATTGTCTCCGAAATTTTCTAGATCAAAGGTATACTTACTATATACATTTTCATCAGTTTCACCACCCCTAAAATGATGTGTTGTTAATATACTTTTAATATATATCGGTTTATTTAATTCATCTGTTGTTAAAGTTAACTCTTTTAGTTCTTGCTTCCATTGTCCAGACTCACTAACACTATTTTCCAAAGGTTGGATACTTCTTATAACCTTGCCATCAATAAGCTTTCCATCACTTTCTTTTAGGTATTGAAAACCACTTTGAGAATATTTTTCCCATTCATTATTACGAAAATTCAATTCCATCCTATAAACTGCTACTGGTAGCTTTACAATATATTTATCATTGACCTTCTTTACTTTAGCTGTTAAGTGATAGATTCCATTTGAGTACATCTCATTATTACTATATTCTGGAGTTGCATCAAATTTTTCTAATTTACCAACCGGTAACTCATCATCTTCACTCATTTTAGATTTTTTTATCATTCCTATCTCATAATCTATATTTTCTTTTAGGTTTACTTGATTTATATGTGAATTACTAGCATCAGCAAAACTAATAGATGAATATCCCACTAAACTAGTGGTCATCATTGCTAATGCTAAGGTAATAGAAATGACTTTTTTCTTAATTTTAACAATCATTTTATATCTCCAATTCCATTGATTTAATATGAGCTTTTCTATATATTAAAAAAGTGGTGAAACGATTCATTAATATACTAAAAAATATAATTATTTATTCCTATTTTTTTGTTAACTTAACATAACAAGTAACATCTTTATGTGCCAAACCACCTGCAAGTTCCATTTTGCAAGAAATATTCTTAGTAAGGTAAGCTCCCTTTTGTTCTAAATTTATATTAGAAAAAGAAAAGTCCGGTCCACTTGTATTTTCAGCCTTATCTATAGTCATTTCAACTATTTTACCTTTTACAAGCATAAATGTCATGCCTTTAGTGTGAAATACAACATTATATCTATCTTCTCCAACCTTTGTAACTGTAGCTGATTTAAAAGCGTTGTCTACCTTTCCCTTCATTGGCTGTGTAGTCATATCTTTATTATGATAAACGTTAACAGTATATTCACCATCACCAGCATATGTTGTTTCTGCACTAGCATTACCAACAAATGTAACTGTCAATCCTAATAATAAAACAAAAGCCATTACAACTTTCACTAACTTCTTAATATTTGTCATTTCTTTCCTCCTTAATAACTTAATTTTTATCGAATCGTTTTCACCACTATGAGAATTATTTATTGTGCATTTATGCAACAACTGATAAGTATTGAACATACAATTGGTATAAATAAGATTTATACTAACCAATGATATTCAATACCATTCTCTTAACTAGTATATCATATATTTATCGAAAATAAAATTCATTATTTTTAGTTATTTTTTAACTATATTTAGGTTTTTTAAAATCATTGACGCTTAAATCCATTTATAATGCATACCGCCTATAAATTTGAAACCCTACTAAATAGTGTCACCAATATCTTCCCCTGTCTTATATTAATATAAACAAAATTTACTTAAGTGAATCTATCAAACTAGTTTTAGTAAAGTATAGGGGTATAAAAAAGAGGCCTTGCCTTGGCTAATCGCTCTTGGGCAAAACCTCGTCTATTCTCTTATCACTTAAAACCACTTATACTTATAAGTCTAGAACTTCCTTGTATACTATATCCTTTTTTAACTTCCTATCCTTAGCTACCCTTTTGATAGCATCTTTTTTTGATAGGCCTTCTTCCATTAGTTTGATGACATAGGCCCTCTCATCTAAATTCTCATAGCTATCCTGATTATCAGGTCTTGTTTCATTTGACCCTTCAATTATAAGTATGTACTCTCCCCTTGGGTCATTATCCTCATAGTAGGCCCTTACCTGACTTATCTTTGACCTCATATATTCCTCATGTTTCTTGGTTAACTCCCTGCATACGGCTATCTTTCTATCACCCAGGATTTCCTCCATGAGTTTTAGACTTTCTTTTAACCTGTGTGGAGACTCGTATATAATCAGGGTCCTCTCTTCGTACCTTATTTCTTCTAGTCTTCTTTTCTTGCTCTTTTTATCCCTATCCAGGAAACCCTCAAAAGCAAATTTCCAGTTCGGCAGGCCTGATCCAACCAGGGCAATTACAAAGGCCGATGCCCCAGGTAGTACCTCTATGTCTATACCATGGTCTATACAAAGGGTTACCAGGTCCTGGCCAGGATCTGAAATGCCTGGCATACCTGCATCACTTACCAGGGCTATATTTATCCCCTCTAGTAGCTTATCTATGAGTATGGGTCCCTTGATCAGCTTGTTGTGTTCATGGTAGCTGGTAAGGGGTTTATTTATTTCAAAATGATTCAATAACTTTATAGTGTGTCTGGTATCCTCTGCGGCTATTAGGTCGACCTCATTTAGGACCCTCAAGGTCCTATAGGTGATATCCTCTAAGTTGCCTATTGGTGTAGGACACACATATAGCTTACCCGCCATATCATATTTCCTTTCATTTAAGCCTGGCCAATAAAGACCGGACCTTTAAATTTCTACACTTTGATTAGAATATATTGTTTTCACCTCATCAGTATAGGTTCCATCTTCATTATATACATACAGGGGGCTTAATACCCTTATCTCCGGCTTGGCACTCTTTACATACTCTATAAGGACCATCTTTGGTGCAGAAGCCACCCTAGAGTGGACAAACCTGATCTGCTTGGCTTCTAACTTGTAATTTCTAGCTATGGCCAGCATATCTACCAACCTGTTAGGCCTGTTGACCATAAAAAACTTACCATTTGGCTTGACTAGGTCAGAGGCCACCCTTATTACATCCTCTATATCACATTTTAAACCATGTCTGGATATGGCCTTTTTGTCATTTTCATTTATTAGCCCGTTAGAATGCATATAGGGTGGATTAGATACCACTAGGTCCATCTGACCCTTTCCCAAAACTCCTACTGCATCCTTCATATCCATATTTAGGATTTCTATCCTGTCTTCTAACTGGTTTAATTTAACAGACCTGGAAGCCATTTCTGCAACTTCATCTTGGATTTCAATCCCTATAATCTTACTGGCTGATGACTTGCCTGCCAGCAGGATAGGTATTATACCTGTTCCTGTTCCTAGGTCCACTAGCTTGGCATTTTTCTTAACCCTGGTGAAATTGGCCAGGAGGACCGCATCTATCCCAAAACAAAAGCCCTTGCTATTCTGTATTATTCTTAGCCCTTTGAACTGGAGGTCATCTATCCTCTCATTTTCCAACAAATTTATTTCCATTGTATTGTTCACTTTCAAGCCTACTTTTCTCTTTCAAGTTTTTTCAATTCTGCCAAGGCTTCCTTGTCCAACTTTTCCTGGTTAGCTTGTTGGATATTGTCCTTCTTTGATGCCTTGATAACCTTATAGTCACCCTCAGCCAATACTCCTACAGTCTTGTCTTCAAACTCAACCTTTATATTCTCTAAAAGGTGGTTGACCTCTATAACCTTACCCTTCTTTTCAGTGAATAGGTCCTTTACCAACCAGCCTATTGATGGCATTTTTTTGACTGCATCTGCATATCCCTGGGCTTCATACTTTAGGCAACAGAATAGCCTGCCACATACACCTGATATCTTGGCAGGATTTAGGGACAAGCCCTGGTCCTTGGCCATCTTTATAGATACAGGCATAAATTCTCCTATCCATGTAGAACAACATAAGGGCCTACCACATGGACCTATGGCGTTTAATATCTTGGCCTCGTCCCTAACCCCTATCTGCCTTAATTCAATCCTTGTCTTGAATATAGCAGCTAGATCCTTTACTAATTCTCTAAAGTCTATCCTTCCATCTGCAGTGAAATAGAAGATCAATTTATTCCTGTCAAATGTGTACTCACAGTCAATCAGGTACATTTCTAGCTTATGGTCCTTGATCTTTTCATCACATATATCGAAGGCTTCCTTTGTCTTAACCTTATTTTCTAGGTAGGTTTCTGAATCATCATCACTTGCAACCCTAATTATTGGCTTTAGGGGGCTTATAAGGTCTTCTTCCTTTACCAGTTTTGGACTGATTACTATCATACCATATTCTAGACCCCTTGCCGTCTCGACAATTACATCGTTACCTATATCCAATTTCAAGTCTCCTGGGTCAAAGTAGTATATCTTCCCAGCAGGCTTGAATCTTACTCCTACTATTTTTACCATTAATTTATCACCTCATATATATTTAAAGCCATGGCCTCAATTGTCGTCACAAAGTGACAGTTTGCTGTCAGCTTTGTCTGACCTTCATCCAAAAGGTCCATTATCTGTCCTAATTTCGATATGCTGAGCCCCCTGGCTAATCTTCTTAATAAGTCTAACCTATCATAATTTATAATCAAACCAGGGTCTATCCCCTCTTTCAAGAGTACAATATCCCTTATATAATACCTAAATAAGTCTATCAGGTTTGCATAGTCCTTGGCATAGGCCTTGAAGTTTTCTCCCATCCTGGCCAATTCATACTTGTTTTTATCTATAAATATAATTTCCAAATATGACTCCAAATCCTGCCTCATCAACTTGAGATCTTGACTTTCACATATATCAAGAGCCCTACTTGCACTTCCCCTTGAAAATATACTTGCAACCTGGGCCTGGTCATCATCTATACCCTTTTCGGACAAGATAGCCCTTATATCTCTGTTAGTTAGGGGGGCAAACTTGATTTCAAGACACCTGGACCTAATAGTATCCAATAGGGCCTGGTCATTTCTCGTTACAAGTATTATTATACCATAAGCTGATGGTTCTTCTAAAGTCTTTAAAAGTGCATTTTGGGCCTGAATAGTCATTTTATCCGCATCATCTATGATAAATATCTTGTAGTCACCGTAAGGCTTGATACTCATATCTCCTATCATGTCCCTAATCTGGTCTATTTTTATACTATTTTCACCCTTCTTTACCCCTATGCACTTATAGTCTGGGCTATTTTCCAGCCTAAGTCCTAGGAGGCTTTCAGCAAAGTCTTCTGCTACCATCTTCTTGCCAACGCCTTCAGGACCAGTTAATAAGTATGCATTTGTAATATTTCCTGTCTCTATTGCCCTTTTTAATTTGGACTTTACAGACACCTGTCCTAGAATCCTTTCAAACATTGGCTACACCATCCTTATAGGCCTCTCTTCTTAGACTCTATAGCAGAGATAACCCTTGAATATATTTCTTCATGAATTTGGTCTACAGACCTCATATTCCTATCTTGGTCAAGGCAATTCACTATGTGCCACTGGTACTTGTCTGCCACAAATTTTGAATTTTCATATGTCTTTACCAAGTAGCCCTTGTCGCTCTCGTGGATATCCTTCTCACTTTCATTAGTGAACTTGTTCTTCCTATCCCTAATTAGGTCCTGGCTAACATCCACTGGAACATCCAAAAAATATACCTCTCTTGGCCTTGGTAATTTATACAGGCCATATTCATACTGGTCTAGCCAGTCTAAGAAGTTGGCCCTTTCACCTATATCATCCATCTTAGAAGCCTGGTGGACCATATTGGAAGTTGTATACCTGTCAGCAATGACAATTCCTCCCTCTCTATAGAAGTCCTCCCATTCAGTCTTGTAGGATGCATACCTATCTGCTGCATAAAAAGTTGATGCTATATAGGCATCTACATCGTCTGCCTTCTTGCCAAAATCTCCCCTTAGATACATCTTGACCAGGGCTGACGAATCAGATTCGTAGTTAGGGTAGGATACCTTGATTACCTTGTAGCCATCGGCCTTGAGTCTATCGTATAATAACTTGGTCTGGGTTGCCTTTCCAGACCCATCTGTCCCACTCTCTATTACAAAAATACTTCCCTGCATTTCTTCTCCTCACTTTATAACCTTTATTGTTTCTAAACTATGGCTTTCCATACCATTAATATCTATATTTATGTCCCTAGCCCTGACCAAAAAGTCTATCAGATCCTGGTCTACAAGCTCTCCAGGTGCCAAGATTGCTACACCTGGTGGGTAGGGAATTACAAATTCACCACTAATCCTTCCTAGGGATTCCTCTATCCTTATGTCCTCCTTGTCAGCATCAAAGGCCTGACTCAAGTCCATGCCCCTTTCTGGAATAGCGACCGGCAGATCAAGGCTTATTGGCCTACTCCTGTATATAGACCCTATGCTTTGGAACCTTTCTTGTCTAGCATGTTCACTGATATCCTCCTTGAAATCAGCCAAGACACTAAAGAGCTTTCTATCTAGTATATCCTTCATTGCGACCAGTGTCTTGTCAAAATCAGACTTGGTATTTGCAATGGTAGCCAAAAAAAGGACCCCACTGTAGTTGGATAGCTCCACCTGTATATTATACCTGTGTCTTAGTACTTTTGCAAAGTCATAACCGTTAATTCCCTTTTCAATAGTATTGACAAATATCTTACTAGGATCGCTTGTAGTAAATACTTTATAGTCCTTCAAGCCACGCTTAAACCTATATATATTATTCATAAGGTTTTGCATCAAAACCCTACCACTCTTTTCATATATGTCATAGCATACTTCTATGCTCATCAACATCACATAAGATGGACTAGAAGTCTCCACCATAGATAGGACGCTTGTTAGTCTGGCAGTATCCAAAGCTTGTTTCCTATATATCAATATAGAGCTTTGAGTAAGACTAGGTAGGGTCTTATGGACACTCTGGATAACCATGTCTGCCCCACTGTATATGGCAGATTTTGGCAATAAGTGGCTAAGTCCAAAATGAGCCCCATGAGCCTCATCAACTATTACTAGCATCTGATACTCATGGGCAAGCTCTACTACCTGATCAATATCCTGACTCATACCATAATAGCTAGGCCTAGTTATAAATACAGCACTAGCCTGGGGGTTAGACCTAATGGCATCTAGATAGTCTTCTGGCCTGGCCCCCATAAGTATATTATTTTCCTTATCTATTTCCTCTTTAACAAAAATAGGCTTTACCCTAGCTAGTATACAGGCATTATAGGCAGACTGGTGACAGCCCCTATTCATAATTATAGATGACCCTGACTTACAGGCAGTCATTATTGCAGCCTCAATACCACAGGTACTACCATTAACAAGATAAAGAAGGTCTAAGGCCTCCCTATCTACTGGGTCCATATCAGCTAAAAGTATCCTCTTTGTATTGTCCTGAGACTTCCTTATTACGCCCTGTGCATTGTGGAGGTTGTCAGTTCCCAAAATTTCAGTAGTATCTAATTTGTATAATTTATCCATATACTTATCATAGCCAAGCTTCTCATAAATTTTACCATACTTGTGACCAGGCATATGAAAGGAAGTCAATTCTGACTTATATATATAGGATAATTTCTTATAGATAGGCATATCCATAAAAGCTACCTCCAAAGTCTTAACTTATTAAAAATGCTGTCTGTCTATTCGTTCTTTTAAAAACATTTATCCCTTGCTATATCTCATATAAAGCATTAGATATTTATTGTATTAATAAACGTTTCTACTAACTATTATAGCCTTAAATTCGCCTCTTTGTATACAGGTAATTTATTACTTACTACATCTTCATATTAATAGGACAATATTGTAGACAAGTATAACCTTGTATACAGGTAATTTATAATGTACTATATGCGACTTTGACTCACCACTTGTATTTTTAATATTTATTAAAATATGTGACTTTGACTCACTACTTGTATTTTTAATATTTATTAAAAAAAGACTCTAGTAAAAACTAGAGCCTAGTCACATGGCTACGTCCTATTCTCCCAGGCAGCTTCCCACCAAGTACCTTCAGCGCTAAGGAGCTTAACTTCTGTGTTCGGAATGGGAACAGGTGTA
>NZ_CDRRTB010000014.1:0-23974 GCF_977045075.1 Peptostreptococcus sp.
AATCACAATAAGCTTATATATCAAATTATATTGTCATATATATGATAATTGCTGTATAATAAAGAGTGGATTATGCTGAGGAGGTAGAAGGATGGCTGAAATTAAAAATAGGAGCCTGTCAGAGGAGTTCCTTATAGAAATAGATAAGATAATTGATTATATATTATGTAACGACAAATTTGTGGTGACTTCCCACATAAATCCAGATGGTGACAATATAGGTTCATCATTGGCTATGTGTGGATTCCTAGAAGCCCTGAATAAGGAATATATATATCTATTAGATGATGCCTATCCTAGTAGCTTGGTCTTCTTAAATAGGGAAGGGCTTAGGAAAACTTCTGACCAGGTACCTAGCCTAGAGGGGTATACTGTTATAGCCCAGGATTCAGGGTCTTATGAGAGAATATGTATGGATAAGGACCTGCTTGAGACTTCAAGGGGGATTATATGTATTGACCACCACCACACAAATGGGGACTATGGCTTTATAAACTATATAGATGCCAAGGCATCCTCTACATGTGAGTTGGTCTATAATATTATCACTAGGTATGAAGACATAAAGGCTAGGCCTATAATAGGTCCAGAAATAGGAACATGCCTTTATGCTGGACTGGTTACAGATACTGGAAACTTCCAGTATTCTAATACAGAACCATCATCCTTCTTGATGGCCGCCGACCTAATTGCTAGAGGGGCTAAAAAGCAGCTAGTAATAGAAAATATATACCAAAAGAATTCACCAGCCTATTATAGGATATTGGGTGAATGCCTAAATAATCTTGAGATTATTGATTCGAAAATATGCATAGCAATTGTTACCAAAGAAATGTTGGATAAGTACGGTCTCGAGTATGGAGATATTGATGCAATTATACCTTATACTAGAGATATAGATGGGGTTGAATTAGGAATATTTATTAAACAGAAAGAGATTGATGAAATAAAGGTTAGTCTAAGGTCAAAGTCATATATTGACTGTACAGAATTGGCAGCTGCCTTCGATGGTGGAGGCCATGTAAGGGCATCAGGCTGTACATTTAGAGATAAAAGCGTTGAAGAGGTTAGGAACATGCTTCTTGAACAAGCAAAGAAACTTTTTTAGAAGGTAGGATTTAATGGATAGAATTTTTAATATTTACAAGCCTGCAGGAATGACATCACATGATCTTGTCTACAAGGTGAGAAAAATATTGGGTATAAAGAAGGTCGGTCATACTGGTACCTTGGATCCTGATGCGGTAGGTGTATTACCTATATGTGTGGGAAGGGCTACTAAGGTATGCGACCTAATATTGAATAAGGATAAGACCTATGTATGTAATATGATCCTGGGCATTGAGACCGACACCTATGATTCTTCTGGTAATGTGGTAGAAGAAAGGGATCCATCAGGCCTTGTTGAAGAGGACATAATTAGAGCTCTTTATAGCCAACTTGGACCAATTGATCAGCTTCCACCAAAATATTCGGCCCTAAAAGTAAGGGGAAAGAGGATGTGCGACCTAGTAAGGGCTGGCAAGGGTGACCAGATTCAGCTTGTAGCTAGGAGGGTTGTCATAAAAAGGATTAATATACTTTCTATTGACCTACCTAAGCTTAGCTTTGAGGTAGAGTGTAGTAAGGGGACCTATGTTAGGAGTATCTGTCATGACCTCGGTCAACTGCTAGGAGTAGGAGGACATATGACAGGATTAATTAGGTCTAAAACGGGTATATTTGAAATAGATAAGGCAATTAGTCTTGAAGACCTTGAAAGACTCAGAGATGAGGATAAGCTTGAAGAAAATTCATGGTCAGTGGAGGATGTTCTTTCAGACCTGCCATATATAGTACTGAAGGATAATGCTGTTAAGTACTATTCTAATGGTGGTAAGATTGAGGATAGAAGATTTGATGACCACAGCCTGGATGAAAACTCTGACCTAGTTAGGGTATATTCTAAAGAGGGCTTTATTGGCTCAGGGCAAATTATTAGGCGGGATGGTCAGCTTATGGTAAAGAGTCATAAGTTTTTCTAGTGGGGCAAGCAGTGGAGACTTTTTGCCAATATTAAAATCGAAATAGAAATAATGCAGAAGATAGGTGCTTTATAATAGATTATAAAGAAATAGGTGATTTAATGATAGTTTTTAATAGTATAGAAGATATAGTTTTGGATTCAAACACATGTGTAACTATAGGTAATTTTGATGGTGTCCACTTAGGTCACCAGGAATTGATATCCAAGACAGTCAAATATGCTAAGGATAATAAACTGAAAAGTGTGGTGTTCACTTTTTCTAACCATCCAGTTAATTTTTTTAGGCCTGGATATGTAAAAAATATAATAAGTCAAGACCAAAAGCAGGCTCTAGTGGAAAGGCTAGGTGTTGATGTATACGTAAACGTACCCTTTGATGTAAGTATGACCCAGATATCTGCTAGGGATTATATTAAGAAAATCTTAGTTGACAAGCTAGGCACTAAAAAGGTTATTGTTGGCCATGACTTCTCTTTTGCTAGAAAAAAGGAGGGTAATCCTGAAAAGTTGATAGACTTTGGTAGGGAGTACAATTTTGATGTTGAAATAGTTACGCCTGTCCTATTAGATGGAAAGAGGGTGAGTTCAACTGACATTAGGGCTATGATAAGTAATGGTGATGTTGCTGGTGCTAAAAAGCTCTTGGGTCAATATTATTGTATAGAGGGTATAGTTGTAGAGGGTAGGCAGATAGGTAGGACTATAGGTTTTCCTACAGCCAATATAGACTTTGACAAGTCTATGGTAATTCCAAGAAGGGGTATATATGCAACTCTAGCTACTGTGGATGGAAACATTTACTGTGGGGCTACCAATATTGGTACTAATCCAACTGTTCACGGAAAAAAGGTGACAATTGAGACCTATATATTGGATTTTGACCAGATGATATATGGCAAAGAACTCAAAGTTGAATTTGTTGAGCATATGCGTGATGAGGTTAAATTTGAAAGTAAAGAGGATCTTATGAACCAGCTCAAGAAGGATGTAGCCTATGTTAGGGAAAATTATGTGTCATGTCTAAAATCGAGCATTGATAGGGTTAAATAAGGCTTGTATTTGAAAATATGATATGTTATAATAATAGAGGTTTAACCATGGCTCGGCAAACGAGGCTCCACTCCTTGCTTAGCTAATGGCGATTTTTAAATTTTTAGGAGGAAAGAAATGAATAAGGAACAAATAATCAAGGATTTTGGTAGAAAAGAAGGAGATACAGGTTCTCCAGAAGTACAGATAGCTTTACTAACAGCTAGAATTAATGAACTTAATGAACACTTAAAGGTTCATAAGAAGGACCACCACTCAAGAAGAGGTCTATTAAAGATGGTTGGTAGAAGAAGAAATCTACTAGGATATTTAAAGAAGAATGATCTAGAAGGTTACAGAGCCTTAATAGCTAGATTAGGACTAAGAAAATAATTTCTTTAAGCAGGTGTGATTAGTTTCATATCTGCTTTTTTACGTATATAAAAGACGTATATTATAAAAATAGCTAGAAATATGTTTTTCTAGCTACAAATTAAGCTTTGAAATCAATAAAAATATATATTTATAGGTGTCAATATGGTATAATAGATTATATTGACTTAATTATAAATAAGTTTAGGAGGTAGGACTTTGGACATAAAATTGATATGTGATAGTTTATGTGATATTCCCGATGAATTGTATGAAAAAGAGTATCTGGAAGTAGTCCCATTAACTTTGATATTGGATGGTAAAGAGTATAGAGATAATATAGACCTAACTAAGGAAGAATTTTATGAAAGAGCTTTGAAGTCTGACCAGGTGCCAAAAACTTCCCAGGCTACATATGTACAGTTTAAGGAAGCATTTGATAGGGCAATGGAAGAAGGCAAGAGGGTCATATGCATCACAGGAGCATCTACTAAGAGTGGTACCTACCAGAGTGCTGTATTGGCAAAAAATGATACAGATGGACCGATTCATGTGTTCGATACAGAACAGTTATCTTTGGGAGCAGGCCAGTATGTTGTAAGGGCATGTGATATGATAGATGAGGGGCTTTCTTATGATGATGTATTATCAGGTCTTGAAACTGTAAGAGATACCGTTAGCATCCTGTTTGCACCATCATCCTTTGATTTCCTAAAGAAGAGTGGTAGGGTAAACCTATCTACTGCAATATTGGGTAATATGCTGAGTATAAAGCCTATATTTATCATGGAAAAGGGAGAAATTTCCCTGGCAGCTAAGGTTAGAGGGGTCAAGAAGCTAGTTACTAAGCTAGTTGATATGGTTCTAGAGAAAAATGAAAAGTATTTGAGTGAGATTACAGTCATAGTTGGCTATGGGTCAAACCTTGAGAACCTTGCTAAAATTAAGGAAGAGATAGAAAAGAGACTAGAGGACAAGGTAAAGAAGATTGTCTATGCAAAGGGTGGTGCCTGCATATGCTCACATACAGGTCCGGATATAATTGCTATTAGTTATTCAAAGTAATTTAGAGGCAGCAGGACCTTGTCTTATTGGTCTGCCATTTAATTAGATAGTAATAATTGTTAAGATAAAGAAGTAAGAGGAGGAAACTATGTTCGAACATAGAATTTTTAAAACGGAAATCGCCGGTAGAACACTAACTGTTGAGATTGGTAAGATTGCCGAAATGACAAATGGTAACTGTATTATCAGCTATGGTGATACTATGTTAATGGTTAATGTGACTAAGTCAGCACAGCCAAGAGATGGGATTGACTTTTTCCCGCTAAGTGTAGATTTTGAAGAAAAATTGTATTCAGTTGGTAAGATACCAGGTGGATTTTTAAAGAGGGAAGGTAAGGCTTCTGAGAAGGCTATTTTGACATCTAGATTGATAGATAGACCAATTAGACCCCTATTCCCTGAAGGATTTAGAAATGACGTTCAGGTAGTTGCTACAGTATTGTCAGTTGAACAGGATTGCACTCCTGATATTGTTGCCATGTTGGGTTCTTCAATAGCCCTATCTATATCTGATATACCTTTCAATGGACCAACCGCATCAGTTTTAGTAGGTCTTGTTGATGGTGAATTCGTACTAAACCCTAACCAGCAGCAGAGGGAGGAAAGTGACCTACATCTTGTAGTTTCTGGTACTAAGGAAGCTATAATGATGGTTGAGGCTGGTGCCAAGGAAGTTGATGATGATATAGTACTAGATGCTATCCTTTATGCCCATGAGGAAATAAAGAAGATTGTTGAATTTATAGAGGGTATTGTGGATGAGGTTGGTCATGAAAAGTGCACAGTTCAACTACATCTACCAAGTCCAGAAGTTGAAGCAGCTGTTAATGAATTTGCTAGAGAAAAGATGAGAGAAGCAGTTAAGACAGTTGAAAAGATGGAAAGAACTGAAAAGATGGATGCTGTAAGCGAAGAAACTATGGCCTACTTTGAGGAAAAGTGGGAAAATTTTGATGAAGTTGCAGGAGATATAGAAGATGTCCTACATGCTATTATCAAGGATGAGGTTAGAAGCCTTATAGCAGACCACAATGTAAGACCAGACAACAGGTCTCTAGATGAAATTAGACCTATCTGGTGTGAGGTTGGTATGATACCAAGAACTCACGGTTCGGCTATATTTACAAGAGGTCAGACTCAGGTATTAAATGTAACTACATTGGGTGCTCTTGGAGATGTTCAGAAACTTGATGGATTAGATGAAGAAGAAAACAAGAGATATATGCATCACTATAATTTCCCAGCATATTCTGTTGGTGAAACCAGACCTTCAAGAGGTCCAGGTAGAAGAGAAATAGGTCATGGAGCCTTGGCTGAAAGAGCCCTATTGCCAGTAATACCTAGCAAGGAAGACTTCCCTTATGCTATAAGATTGGTATCAGAGGTATTGAGTTCTAATGGTTCTACATCTCAGGCATCTGTTTGTTCATCTACACTTTCGCTTTTAGATGCTGGTGTTCCTATCAAGGACATGGTAGCTGGTATAGCTATGGGTCTAATCAAGCATCATGGCAAGGTGGCAGTATTATCAGACATTCAGGGTATGGAAGACCACCTAGGTGATATGGACTTTAAGGTTGCAGGTACTGAAAAGGGAGTAACTGCAATCCAAATGGATATCAAGATAGCTGGTATAGATGAACCCGTACTTAGACAGGCATTAAAGCAGGCTAGAGAGGGTAGACTTCACATACTTGGAGAAATGAAGAAGGTAATTACTGAGCCTAGACCAGAGCTTTCTAAGTATGCTCCAAAGATTGTAAAGATGATGATTGACCCAGACAAGATAAGGGATGTAATTGGACCTGGTGGAAAGATGATCAATAAGATTATTGATGAAACTGGTGTTAAGATTGATATAGAACAGACTGGTGAAGTATTTGTTGTAGGTGTTGAACAGGATATGATAGACAAGGCCCTAGCAATGATTGAAGAAATAGTTGCAGAGGCTGAACCAGGCAAGATCTACAAGGGTACTGTAACAAGAATAGAAAAATTCGGTGCCTTCGTTGAAATACTACCAGGTAAGCAGGGCTTACTACATATATCTCAGATATCTAAGGAGAGAGTAGCTAAGGTTGAAGATGTTTTAGCTATCGGCGACCAGATAGAGGTTTTAGTAACTGAAATAGATGACAAGGACAGGATAAATCTTTCAATAAAGGCTATTAAGAGATAGTTTAGATTATAGTTCATTAAAGTCAGTGTGAATAGATTTTGCACTGACTTTTTCATGTTTTTGCCTGGGGTCTTCTTCTAGTCCCTTCATTATGTGAATATCTGTAATAGGACCAGACCTATATAAGTAAGTTGGGAGGTAATTATGACTATGAGAATAACCTATAATAAGCCTAGTAATACGAGGGCTTGTTGTAATAAGAGGTATACAATATCAAGTAATTTTAATATGAATGCTGAAAATATTAGACTTTTGTCAACTAGGATACTAAGAAGAATCTTAGCAAGTACTGTACTAGCAGGCCTTATGGTATCAGGTATGTTTGCTACAGGCCATGCCCTTGAAAGGCTGGCTGGTAAGGATAGGTTTACTACGGCTGTTGAAATATCAAAGAGGATGAATGCTGATAATGGGACTATAATAGTAGCAAATGCCAGGTCCTATGTAGATGCCCTTTCTGGGGGAAGCTTAGCTGCTGCCAGCCAGGGGAGGATACTATTAGTCGAAAAAAATGCCATACCTAGCCATACCTTGGATGAAATCGAAAGAGTTAAACCAAGCAAGATCTATATACTAGGAGGTTATTCATCTGTATCGCCTACTATAGAGAATGACCTGAGGATAAGGGGCTACGATATAATCAGGATAAGTGGTCAGGATAGGTACCAGACATCCGAGAAGATTGTCGATGAGATTATAGATAAGTATGGGGCTGAGGGCTTGTGTCTTGTATCAAACGAGATGGATGCTATTTCGGCCTGTGCATATTGTGGCGGCAAAAAACCAATCTTACTTATCAATAAGTCAAAAGCCAGTGACCACATAGGGATAAAGTATGAAAAATTAAATAAGTTTGCCATTGGTGGTAGAAATTCTATTGGCCAAGATCTTTATAATAGGCTCGGTTTAAAGAATAGGATAGCTGGTAAGGATAGGTATGATACAGCTATTGAAATTTCGAAGCTTATAAGTGGAGATAAGGCTTATATAGCTTCTGGCCAAAACATAATAGATGCCCTTTCCTTGGGGCCACTTGCCTACAAGGATGGGGCAGGAATTATACTGACTAAGGTATCTGGTATTGATAAGACATATGAATCATATATAAACAATAAATATAAGGAAATAAATTTGGTCGGTGGACGAAAATGGGTACCTGATAGTTTATTTAAATCAAAGGTGTCAGGCGAGACAAATACAGGTGGGTATACAAAGCCCCCGACAAATAATAGGTCCTCCTATGAATACTGGGACTACTATAACCACTATGACAAGACTATACTATATAGCCAGGACCAGCTAAAGGAAATTAACCAAAAAAATATATCTAGATCAAAATACCTAAACAAACTAGAAGACATAAAGGGCCAGTATGGCTTTGTAGCAAATAGGACAGTTATAAGGGAGGGTCCAGGTCCTATGAATTCCTCAGATAGCCAGGACCAGGGGGCCTTAACAGGCCTATTCCCATGGGATGAGGTCGTAATAGTCGGATACAACTCAGACAAGACTTGGGCAAGAGTATATTGCCTTGACTACACTGGTTGGATTCCAACTAAAAACATAATGAAGGTGACAAAAGAAGAACTTTTGGCTAATAGAAATGTAGATTTTGCTACCTATATAAACAGACAAAAATCAATATCCGGATATACTATAGATATGGGTACTAGGATGCCAATTATTTCGGAGGATGCTAGTAGCTATAAACTTGCAATGCCTCTTGCAGGGGAAAGTTATAGGACAAGTACAATTAGTCTAGATAAGTTCGAGGTTACTAAGTCATATCTTGACTTTAGTCAGGCCAACCTAATCAAGCAGGCTTTAAAGTTTCAGGGAGAAAACTATGGCTGGGGACATAGCAATAATGCAAGAGACTGCTCTGGCTTTATCAGGGATGTTTACAGGTCTTTTGGTATAGTTATTGCTAGGGATGCAGGTCAGCAGGCTATGGATACAATAGGAACTTACATAGACCTTAGTCAATATACTAGTAGGGCTTCAAAAGAGGCTTTTCTAATAAGGCAGAAGCCGGGAATTTGTATGTATATGCAGGGCCATGTTATGATGTATTTGGGCAAGGATGCAAACTCTAGACCAAATATGGTACACCAGTATGGCTATGCATTTGTAAATGGAAGGAAAACAGGAGTTTTTAGAAATGAAATAACTGATGTTGCTAAGCAGGTAAGCTCATCTTCAGCGTTTATAGATTATGTAACGTCAGGACGTGACTTTACTAGCCTATCTTACTAGTTTTATAGCGGGACAAGGGGAGACCTGATGGGGTATTATATACATAAATCAGGGGACATTATTTGCTAGTACATTTTTAATTAAGAAAACTATGTTAGAATAATACTGGAGTTAGACATATTTTGACTGTCAATATCTATGTCAGCCGATAAAATTGCGATTTTGTGATTATAATATGTCGATAAGGAGATAGGATGATAAAATACAAGACATTGAAAAATGGATTGAGGATAGTAGCTGAGGAAATACCCTATGTTAGGTCGGTATCAGCGGGTGTTTGGATAAATGTTGGTGCCAGGATGGAGCTAGGATATCCAAGAGGTCTAGCCCACTTTATAGAGCATATGCTATTTAAGGGAACTGAGACAAGGTCCTCTAAAAAAATATCTAATGATATAGACTATTATGGGGGATTTTTAAATGCTTTTACTAGTCATGACCATACATGTTACCATGTAAAGATGCCCTATAACCATATATTGGAGGGCCTTGATGTCATAGGGGACCTACTAACTAGTTCATTGTTTCTAGAAAGCGATATAGAGAAGGAAAAGCTAGTAATTAGGGATGAAATCAAGATGTATGAGGATTCGCCTGAAGACTACCTACGTGAGAAACTCTTGAAGAGGACCTATTCTAATAGGGGAATCGGTAGGTCAGTATTGGGTAGTGTAGAGTCCTTAACAGAAATTACCAGAAATCATATATGTCAATTCTTTGCAAGATACTACATACCAAATAATGCTGTGTTGGTTATGAGTGGAAATTTTATTCTTGAAGATATAGTTGAAAGGCTAGAGGAGATATTTTCTAAATGGGCTCCTAGAGAGATTTCAATATCAAGAGAGGAACAAGATTTTAAGCCTCAATACTATATAGAGGATAGGGATGATGAACAGTCAAATATCGGTATTATATTCCCTTGTCCAAGCGACAATAATTATAAGGATTTTATTGGAGTAAAGCTATTAAATAATATTTTGGGTAATTCTACCAGCTCTAGGCTCTTCCAAAATATAAGAGAAGATAGGGGACTTACCTATAATATAGCTTCCTATGATTCTTTTTACGTAGATTATGCAGAATTGGGTATATATTCAAGCATGGCTGATGATAACCTATACCAGGTATATAAGCTGATTATGGATGAAATATATAGTATGAAAGAGGATTATATCAGTCAGGATGAACTAGAATTTGCCAAGGAACAGTACAAGGGTAGTGTTCTTATGAATATTGAAGACACAGAGGATAGGATGCTCCTAATTGGTGAGTATGAAGTTAATGACAAGAGACTCCTTTCTGTTGATGACAAAATGGAGATTGTTGAGTCAATAGACCTAGACTATATGAAAGGTCTTATAGATAAGATATTCGGAGGTCCTATGTCTCTTGGAGTAACAGGAAGGTCAGCGACTTCCCTGATTGGTCAAATTAAAGATTTAAGTGAGGTGAAATAATGCCTAATAAAAAGAGTAGGCAACCTAGTAGGAGGTCAGGACCACCTGCCAAGCTTGCGAATAACAATAAAAAAAGAAAACAGAATAAAAAAACAAAGACTGGTCTTAGGATAAATGGCGAATACCAATACCTAATTTTAGTATTTATTGGGCTTTTCTTTGGCTATGGTCTGATGTCAGGTTCAAGTGCCTTAGTACCAAGGGTTATACAGCTATTATGCAAGGGTATGTTTGGTGGCCTAGCCATACTAATACCTTTTACTATGGTAATCATGGGTATTGCAGGTATCCTGGAAGGTAATGAGAAGATAGATAGGTTTAAGAAGACGAGAATATTCTATATATTTGTGTTTTACATTGTAATATACTATGGTCTAATCAACTATGCGAGGACACCATCAGAAAGTCCATTCAGCCTTGATATGATACAGGACATAGTCAAAATGGGTGTTTCTAGAGAGGGTGTAGGTCTGCTACCGTCTATATTGACCTACCTACTTAGCCACCTGTTAGGTTTTGTCGGTGCATGGCTCTTAACTATATTTGCAACAATACTGACAATCCTTTATTTCTTTGAGATTTCAGTCAAGGATATTATAGCCTATGTCAAGAATCCTAAAGATTCAAGTAACATTATAAATAAGATTAGGATTAAGCTTGGCAAAAAGGCCAAAATTGACGGTGTAGATGACAAAACTATGCTAAATGAGACTGGCTTCTTTGAAAAAATTAGAGATAAGTTCCATAAGGATGTAGAGGAAGATGACTACCAGGATGATGCTGCTGCTGATGATGATGATAATAAGACTATAAAGATAGTTGGCTTTAATAAGGCTGAGGATGACTACCTAGAGATTCTCGAGGGTACCCAGGGCCTATCTGATCTAGAGATACTTCAGCAGATGCAAAATGAAGAACCTCTAATAGATGGTCTGGTTACCAAGGAGGATGATGACCTATCAAATAAAAGGCCTAATAGGTTACTTCAGCTGGATGATACCGAAGAAATATTGGACCTAGACAAGGACTCTGAAAATATATCTGGAGGAACTAGCCTACCTAAGAGGAGGATGGCTGGTCTGACAGAAGATGTCAAGCTTGGTCATATCCAAACTAGTAAGACCTACATAGAAGAGGATAATAAGCTGATCCAGGAAAATGAACATGAAAAATTTAAAAACTATAAGATGCCACCTATTTCACTATTAAATAAGGTGTCTGGTGGAGGAGATAAAAAATCTAAGCATAGGGTCCTTGAAAATGCTCGTAGACTGGAAAAGACCTTGCGAGATTTTGGTGTAGATGCTAATATCAACCAGGTGACTGTAGGACCTACAATTACCAGATATGAAATTCAGCCGAGTCCAGGGGTCAAGGTGAGTAAAATTGTAAACCTAACAGACGATATTGCCCTTAGTCTTGCTGCCAAGAGTATCAGGATGGAGGCCCCAATACCAGGTAAGAGTGCCATAGGTATTGAGGTTCCTAACGATGAATCACAGATGGTTAGCATTAGGGAAATAATAGATAGTGATGAGTTTAAGAACTTTAAATCGCCCCTGGTTATGGGCTTGGGTAAGGATGTCGCCGGTAGAATTATAGTTGGTGATATAGGCAAGATGCCTCACCTTTTAATAGCGGGATCTACAGGGTCTGGTAAGTCGGTTTGTGTAAATACACTTATTACCAGTATCATGTATAAGGCCAAGCCTGATGAGGTCAAATTGATGTTGATAGACCCTAAGGTAGTAGAGTTAGCCAATTATAATGGTATACCACACCTATTGGTACCAGTTGTAACAGATGCGAAGAAGGCGGCTAATGCACTTGGATGGGCAGTGAGTGAAATGAATAGAAGGTATAAGCTATTCGCTGAAAACCAGGTCAAGGATATCAGCTCCTATAATGAAAAGTCTGACGACCCACTACCTAAGATAGTCATAATTATAGACGAGTTGGCCGACCTTATGATGGTTAGTGCAAATGATGTTGAGGACCATATCTGTAGGTTAGCCCAAATGGCCAGGGCAGCGGGTATGCATCTTATTGTTGCAACCCAGAGGCCATCAGTTGATGTAATAACAGGTGTAATTAAGGCCAATATACCATCAAGAATTGCCTTTGCGGTTTCGTCACAGACAGACTCTAGAACTATAATAGATATGGGTGGTGCAGAAAAGCTACTAGGTAAGGGAGATATGCTATTTTACCCTCTAGGTGCTGCAAAGCCTGTGAGACTTCAGGGAGCCTTTATTTCCGAGGCAGAATCGGAGAATATAATTGATTATGTCAAGAAGGAAGCCGGTGAGATTTCATATGCGGGCGATATAGAAGAGTCTATTTCAAGTATTAATACTGAGAGAAGCGGCGATGAAGATGAGCTGCTTTATGATGCGATTGGCTTTGTTGTAGCAAGTGGTCAAGCTTCATCTTCAATGTTACAAAGAAAATACAAGATAGGCTTTAATAGGGCTGCCAGATTAATTGATAATATGGAAGAGAGGGGCATAGTTGGCCCTAGCGAAGGAAGTAAGCCAAGAAAGGTATTGATTAGTCAAGAGGACCTTTCTGGCATGGAGGACTAGTAGCTTTTATGCTACTAGTCTATATAGTGAGATATGGAGGATGTAATTTGAAGATAGCATTGGAATCATTAGGATGCTCAAAAAACTTGGTTGATGCCGAGATAATGTTGGGTATCCTTAACAAAAATGGACACCAGCTAGTAGGAGACTATAATGATGCTGATATAGTGATTGTCAACACTTGTGGCTTTATAGAATCCGCTAAGCAGGAGTCAATTGACTCTATAGTCCAGTATGCTAACCTTAAGAACGAGGGCAGCCTTAGTTACCTGCTAGTATCAGGCTGTCTAGCTCAGAGATACCCTGATGAACTTATGGAGGAGATACCAGAAATTGATGCAATAGTTGGCACAGGATCATACCAAAATATAACTGATGTAGTTGAGGATCTGACTAAGAGGGATGGTATAAGGTTGATTGAAGATATTAATTTCAGCTTTAATGAGGACCTACCTAGGTATGTATCCACTCCGGACCACCTGGCCTACCTAAAGATAGGAGAAGGCTGCGACAACCATTGTACCTATTGCATAATACCAAAACTAAGAGGTAAGTATAGGTCTAGAGATATTGAAAGCCTATTAGAAGAGGCTAAAAAACTCAAGGAAGCAGGTGTCAAGGAGCTAGTAGTAATAGCCCAGGATACGAGTGTATACGGAAGAGACCTATATGGAAAGCCTAACCTGGCAGGTCTTTTGGAAGGGCTAGCACAAATTGATTTTGATTGGATTAGGTTTATGTATTCCTATCCAGAGGGTATAAGTCAGGAGATTGTCGATGTAGTTGCCAAGTATGATAATATATGCTCATATTTTGATATACCTATGCAGCATGCAAGTGATAGGATACTTAAGCTTATGAATAGGAAGACTAGTCGTCAGGAGCTCAAAGAAAAGGTTGATATGATAAGATCAAGGATTCCTGATGCAACAATAAGGACTACCTTTATTGTAGGTTTCCCAGGTGAAGGAGATGAAGATTTTGAAGAGCTTATAGACTTTGTAGAGGAAATGAAACTTGATAGGATGGGGGCCTTTACCTATTCGAGGGAAGAGGATACACCGGCTGACAAGTTAGATGGACACCTAAGTCAAGAGATAAAAGATGAACGTCTACAGAGGCTAATGATGGTTCAGCAGGTTATTTCAGAAGAGCTTAACCGCAAAAAGATTGGAAAAATCTTCAAGGTCTTGATTGAAGACCAGGTTGATGATAGCCTATATATAGGCAGGACCCAATGTGATGCTGAAGATATTGATAGTGTCATATATGTAGAATCAAGACAAAATCTTGAAATAGGAGATTTTGTAAATGTAGTAGTGAAAGAAGCCTTTGAATACGACCTTAAGGGTTGTCTAGAGGATAACTAGTTTAAGAGGAGGATGGGATGAATTTACCTAATAAATTAACAGTTTTTAGAATATGTATGGTTCCACTTTTTATGCTCTTTATCTACTTGCCTATTCCTGGCAAATACCTAATTTCTTTAATTATATTTGCCTTGGCAGCAATCACAGATGCTCTGGATGGTAAGATAGCTAGAAAGTATAATTTGGTGACTGACTTTGGAAAGTTTATGGACCCTTTGGCAGATAAGCTACTAGTAATAGCGGCCTTAACCTGCATGATAAAGCCAGGTCTGGTACCAGCTTGGATAGTTGTAGTTATTGTTGCCAGAGAACTAGCTGTAAGTATAATGAGGGCTATAGCAGCTGCGGATGGTAAGGTAATAGCAGCTGGTAATAGCGGCAAACTGAAGACTGTAACACAGATGTTGGCTATTGTATTCTTGTTATTGGGGGCCTATACTGATGCTAGTATAATCTTAAAAATAGGAACAATACTAATATACATAGCAGCTATACTTACCCTATATTCGGGATATGAATATTTTTCAAAGAACAAGGAATTATTTGAAGACAGATAGACAGTATGATATTATAGCGATGAATTTAAGATATGAATCGTTTCTACATAGCTAACTATATCAATAAAATTATGGTTAATAGAGAATAAGGGTGCTTTTTCTTTATGTTTTTATAAAAGTGCCTATAAAGATTTAAAGGATGACAGCCTATCTTAGTAAAGTTTGATTTTTCAGTTTAAACAAGGAAAAAGAACAATTGTTCTTGACTATGTCAACTACTTATTATATAATAAAGCTATAAGAACATATGTTTAATCGACATATTTAATTAATGGAAAGGGTAATGATATGACTATTGATAATAATAAAATGGAGGCTCTAAATGAGGCCTTAAAGAAAATCGAAAAAGAACACGGTAAGGGATCTGTAATGAAGCTTGGCGAAACTTCAGGCTTAGATGTTGATTCTATACCTACAGGTGTAATAGGCCTAGATATAGCAGCTGGAGTAGGTGGTCTGCCTAGGGGAAGAATAATTGAAGTTTATGGACCAGAATCATCAGGTAAGACAACTGTGACTCTACACTGTATAGCTGAAGCACAGAAGAGAAATGGTATAGCAGCCTTTATAGATGCAGAGCATGCTTTAGACCCAGTTTACGCTAGGTCTCTAGGGGTAGATGTGGATAACCTTATAATTTCTCAGCCTGATACAGGTGAACAGGCACTTGATATAGCAGAATCACTAATCAGATCAGGAGCAATTGATATACTTGTTATAGACTCTGTTGCGGCACTTGTACCAAAGGCTGAAATTGAGGGAGATATGGGAGATTCACATGTAGGTTTACAGGCCAGACTTATGTCACAGGCTCTTAGAAAGCTTACTGGATCTATTAAAAAATCAAACTGTGTTGTTATATTTATCAACCAGTTAAGAGAAAAGGTTGGGGTTATGTTTGGAAACCCAGAAACTACTACTGGTGGTAGAGCCCTTAAGTTCTTCTCAACTATGAGAATAGAGGTTAGAAGGATTGATTCTATAAAGCAGGGTGATAAGATTCTAGGTAATAGGACTAGAATAAAGATAGTAAAGAATAAGGTTGCTCCACCATTCAAGCAGATAGAGTTTGATATTATGTACGGTACAGGTATATCTAAGTCAGGAGACCTTCTAGATGTGGCAGTAGGTATAGATGTTATAAAGAAGGCTGGTGCTTGGTATAGCTATAATGATGAAAAAATGGGACAGGGTAGAGAAAACTCTAAGAACTTTCTAGAAGAAAATGAAGATATAGCAGCTGAAATAGAGGCTAAGGTTAGAGAATACTACGGACTTCCAGTAGATGGCACAGACTTAAAGTCTAGTTCTGAAGAAGAGCAGATGCAGTTTTAATCCTGCCAACTCTTATAAGTTATAAATAATAAATAGCATAGCCTTGCTAGTGACAAAGTCTTTAAATAAATATTTAAGACTATATTGCTAGCAAGGCTTTTTTATTCTTATAAAAATGGCCAGGATTTATTTAATGAAATAAGAACCTGACCAAAAGGATATTTTACTCAATAATTTATTTTGTAATAGCCTATAGGAAATCAGAGAAATCAAGTAAGCTAGAATCTATACTAAAGATTTCTATTATCCTTTAGTAATACGTCGTGAGCTCCACCCTCAACAATAGAAGTAGAAGATACAACAGTCAACTTGGCCTTTTCCTGTAATTCAGGTATTGAAAGGGCACCACAGTTACACATAGTTGATCTCACCTTTGATAGAGTAAGACCAACATTGTCCTTTAATGAACCAGCATATGGTACATAAGAGTCAACACCCTCTTCAAAAGAAAGTTTCTTGTCTCCACCTAGGTCATATCTCTGCCAGTTTCTAGCTCTAGCGGAACCTTCACCCCAGTATTCCTTCATATAAGAACCGTTTATATTTATCTTGTTAGTAGGAGATTCATCAAATCTAGAAAAATACCTACCCAACATTACAAAGTCAGAACCCATAGCGAGTGCTAGAGTTATATGGTGGTCATAAACTATACCACCATCTGAACAAATTGGAATGTAGATACCAGTTTCTTCATAGTACTCATCCCTAGCCTTGGCAACATCTATAACTGATGTAGCCTGACCACGACCAATGCCCTTTTGTTCTCTTGTTATACAGATAGATCCACCTCCGATACCTATCTTGATAAAGTCAGCTCCAGCTTCAGCTAGGAACCTAAAACCTTCCCTATCAACAACGTTACCAGCACCGATCTTTACAGTTTCACCGTAATTTTCCCTTATCCAAGCAATCGTCCTTGCCTGCCATTCTGAATGACCCTCAGAAGAATCTATACAAAGGATGTCTACACCTGCTTCTAATAGGGCAGGAACTCTTTCAGCATAGTCTCTAGTGTTGATACCTGCACCAACTACATATCTTTTAAGACTATCATGTAGCTCTAAAGGATTTTCCTTGTGAGAGTCATAGTCTTTTCTAAACACCATATATACTAGTTTCCCTTCATCATCAACTATTGGAAGAGAATTTAGCTTGTTGTCCCATATAATATTGTTTGCCTCCTTTAATGTAACTGTCTTAGGGGCAGATACTATCTGATCAAGTGGTGTCATGAATTCTGCAACCTTTGTATCAGGTGACATTCTACTCACCCTATAGTCCCTACTAGCAACTATACCTAGTAGTTTTCCATTAGCAGTTCCATCATCAGTTATGGCAACTGTTGAGTGTCCAGTTTTTTTCTTTAGTGCAAGTATATCTGCTAGGGTGTTTTCTGGAGTTAGGTTTGAATCACTTACTACAAAGCCTGCCTTATGCATCTTTACTCTTGAAACCATAGCTGCCTGACTTTCAATTGACTGAGAACCATATATGAAAGATATACCACCTTCTTTAGCAAGGGCTATAGCCATATTGTCGTCAGAAACAGCCTGCATGATTGCAGATACTAGGGGTATATTCATCTTTATAGCGGGTTCTTCACCCTTCTTGAATTTAACTACTGGTGTCTCTAGACTAACATTTGCCGGGATACAATCTGCTGATGAGTAACCTGGTACTAATAAATACTCACTAAATGTTCTTGATGGAGTATCGAAATAAAAAGCCATTAATTATCATCTCCTTATAAACTAATACTTATTTTCTAGACTTAAATGTATTTTAAACTAATAAAACATTTGGTACAAGAGTCTATAAAGGCTCAAGATACCTAAAGTCAATAACATATGAATATATTATAACAAATTTTATTGGCATATAAAAGTGAATAATAGAAATATACCAAACAAAATATTATAAGTTAGTAAAACTAAAACATATTGGTCAGAATCACTACCAATAGGACTGCCAGGACCAGTATAAGAACAGCCTCTACAATATTGCATATAAGAGACCCAACTTTTAGGTTAGCATATTTATAGTATTTTTCACTAAAGGGAAGAAAGAGTGGAACCCCCCTCTTGGTTGCCATATCTAATACTAGGTGGCTAGAATAGGCAATAAGGGCAGGATAGGCAAGGCCCGAAGGACCACCACCTCTCTCTAAAGAGGTGAATACTATAAATATAAGTATAAGGGCAAGTAGGCTATGACTAGTCCCCCTATGCTTAAGAAGGGGGTAGGTAGCTATCATAAGTGTAAATAGTGTATAGCCCATATTAAAATCATGCAAGTACATGCTAGCCCCTATAAGAAAGAATACAGCAGATATTACCAGTGAACGAACCAGATTAGAGGTAAGCCATCTGGATACTAATAGGGTCATAGCTAGGGCAAATATAGTTGCAATATAGAGGTTTAAGCCCGTTTTAAAATACATGTAAAAGGATACAATAGCAAATAAAAATAGTAACAAGGAATGTATATTCTTTGTTGTATCCTTACTTATAAACTTGTTGAGTACATTTGAATTTGCCTCATCTATATCAGACATAACTGAACATACCATGGCAACAGGAATGGTTAATGGATTTATAGTTAAACCACATAAGATTGAAATTTCTAGAGTGGCCAAAGTACCAGCTATTAAGTGTGTTCTGCTCCTCATTTATTAACCTTTCTATGAAAAATACTAATTAAGTTATATGCTTAATTTGTTTAATAAATTATACCATAAAAAGGGTCTTGATGCAGATAATTGTAAAAAAGTATTTTAAAAGAGGTTTTTTGTGGTATTATAGTATATAGATGTTTTGTGTTCGTGAAAATAAAAGTAAAGGAGATAAATTTTGGCAAAAAACAATAATGATAAAATAAAGATTATACCACTAGGCGGAATTAATGAAATCGGAAAAAACATGACCGTTATAGAGTATAAGGATGAGATTATAGTAATTGACGCTGGACTAAGTTTTCCAGAGGATGAATTACTGGGTATCGATATAGTGATACCGGATATTCTTTATCTGATGAGGAATATAAACAAGATAAAAGGTATATTTATTACACATGGTCATGAGGACCATATAGGGGCCATCCCTTATCTATTAAAGAAGATTAACGTACCTGTTTACGGTTCACCACTTAGTATAGAGCTAATTAGAGTAAAATTGAAAGAACATAGAATAACAAATGCTAAGCTGAATATTGTGGGACCAAGGCAGCAGGTTAAGCTAAAGAATATGCAGGTTGAGTTTATTAGGGTAAACCACTCTATACCAGATGCTTATTCTATAGCAGTACACACTAACCAGGGTGTAATATTCCATACAGGTGACTTTAAAATAGACCTGACACCTATTGATGGACAGATGATGGATATACATAGGATATGTCAGATTAGTGATGAAGAAGGAATTCTTCTTATGATGGCCGACTCGACTAATGCAGATAAGCCTGGTTCTACAATGTCTGAGAAGAGTGTAGGTGCAGGCCTTGATGACCTATTTAAGAGGGCCCAGGACAGTAGAATTATAGTTGCAACCTTTGCATCAAATATACACAGACTTCAGCAGATAGCTGAGGTTGCCAAGGTATATGGAAGAAAGGTAGCTGTATCAGGAAGGTCTATGGTAAATATTTTAGGTGTAGCCAAGGAACTTGGCTATTTGAGTACAGATGAACACATAATAGACCTTAATTCTATCCATAAGTACAAGGATAACGAATTGGTTATAATAACAACAGGATCCCAGGGAGAGCCAATGTCAGCCTTGGCAAGAATGGCTAACTCAGAACACAAAAAGGTAGAAATTAAGAAGGGTGACCTAGTTATAATTTCTGCACATCCAATCCCTGGAAATGAAAAGACTGTATCAAAGGTAATTAACTTCCTACTGGAGAAGGGGGCAGACGTTGTATCAAGTGATATAGCTGATATACACGTATCTGGACATGCTAGGCAGGAAGAATTGAAATTGATGCATGCTATAGCTAAACCAAAGTTCTTCTTACCAGTTCATGGTGAATACAAGATGCTTAAAAGGCATGCTGAATTGGCCAAGCAGGTAGGAACAGACCCTAACAATATATTTATAATATCTAATGGAGATATTCTAGAAGTTGACAGGAAGTCTGCTAGAAAGAATGGACGAGTTCCATCAGGTAGGGTCTTGATAGATGGTCTTGGAGTAGGAGATGTTGGTAACATAGTCCTAAGAGACAGGAAGCACCTATCAGAAGATGGCTTAATGACTATAGTAGTGACTCTATCAAAAGAAGATGGAAGAATACTAGCTGGTCCAGATATCATTTCAAGAGGTTTTGTTTATGTAAGAGAATCTGAAACCCTGATGGATGGAGCCAAGGACATAGTCTTAAATATCTTCAAGCAGTGTGAAACGAAGAAGATTAAGGAATGGGCTTACATCAAGAACACTATCAAAGATGAATTGAAGGAGTACTTGTATGTTAAGACTAAGAGAAATCCTATGATACTACCAATACTTATGGAAGTATAAGAATACCAAGCTAAGATAAAAGTGAGGCTTTGCCTCACTTTTTCTATATAGGCAAGCATTTTTAAAGGTAAAAATGTTATAATATATGATAGGATACAGTAGACTTGTAAAGGAAGTCCTTATTAAGTATTACTTACTAAGACATATATGAATTTACTGTATATCTTATGAGAGGAGTGAATATAGATGAATTTGAGTTTTTTAAATAGCGTGCCTGAATTCTTTTCTACAATTTTAGGAATACTATTTGCTATATCTATACATGAGTTTGGACATGCATTTGTTGCATATCTAAATGGAGATGATACAGCTAAGAGGGCAGGCAGGATGAATATAAATCCTATGAGTCATATAGACCCATTCGGTATACTAATGATGTTTTTGGTTCACTTTGGTTGGGCAAAGCCTGTTCCAGTAAATCCATATAACTACAAGAATGAAAAACTTGGTAATATTACAGTTTCCTTGGCTGGTATTACCTTTAATCTTATATCAGCCTTTATATTTGTCATGATATATAAGTATTCTAGTCAGTGGCAAATATTGGGCTTCGTAGACCAGGAGTCTATGTTGATGGTAACTAGGTCCCTAGTCATGTATAATGTTGGATTTGCAGCCTTCAATATATTGCCTATACCACCACTTGATGGATGGAGTCTTTTATCCACCTTCTTGCCAAGAGAACTTGTTTATAGGGCATATGAATACTCAAGATACACATTTTTGTTATTCGTATTTTTGATAATGACAAACATATTAGGCTTTATATTAAATCCTATTTATTCAGCTTTTTTTAACCTAGTAACGATATTTATCTAGTGGGGGGTAGTATGGATTATAGCATACAAACAAAAAAATATGAGGGGCCAATGGAGCTCTTATTTGACCTTATTAGCAGGAACAAAATAGATATTAGAGATATATCGATAGTGGAAATCACTAACCAATATATGGAATATGTAGACCATGTTAAGTCCATAGATATGGATCTGGCAAGTGATTTTATTATGATGGCCACAAGGCTTTTGGAAATAAAATCCAGATATATTCTCTATGTAAAGGACAAGGGAGAGATCGAGCAGGACCCTAGACAGGAATTGATTGACCAGATTGAGGAATATAAAAAATACAGACAGATAGCCGAAGAAATCAAGGATAAAATCAAGGAGTATGATAACAGGTTTTATCGTCAAGAGGAAGAACTTGAACTTGAGGAAGAAGATGATAATCTTGACCTTTCAAGGATAAATCTTGACGAAATTGAGATCCTACTTCCTGATTTATTTAAAATACTTGACCAGGTTAAAAAGAATGACAAGGGACTAGAAAAAAATCCTAACTTGAAAAAGATAGTTGAAAATAGGACTATATCGGTTGAGGACAGAATAAAATCTCTTAGGTCTAAGATTAGGGAAGGAGAGAGACTTAGTTTTATACAAAGTCTAGAGAGCCAGGATAAGAAGGAGGTTATAGCCAGTTTCTTAGCCATGCTAGAGCTTATAAAATTAAAGGAAATTGAAATTATCCAGGACAAGAAGAATAAGGACATAATTATTATTAAAAGGGAGGGCAGGAACGAGTGAGAAGAAGCCAGATAAAAAATATAATAGAAGCCATCTTATTCTCATATGCAAAACCTATCAGTATTGAAGAACTTAATATGGCCATAAATGAAGAGCTATCTCCTAGAGAAATAGAACTAATGCTACATAAGTTGATAGAAGAGTATAAGGAAAATGATAGGGGTGTACAGATTATCAAGATAGAGGACAAGTTCCAGATGTGCTCTAATGAAGAATATGCTCCCTATATTAAGAAGTTGGTAGAGCCGGGAAAGAAAAGGTCCCTAAGTCAGGCTACCCTTGAAACCCTTATAGTCATTGCCTATAAACAGCCTATTACGAAAAATGATATTGAGGCAATTAGAGGAGTCAAGTGTGATAAGGTGCTGAAAACTCTTTTAGACAACGACCTTATATATGAAGCTGGTAGGTTAAATAAGACTGGTAAACCAATTATATATAAGACCAGTCAGGAATTTTTAAAGCTTCTTGAAATTGAGTCACTTGGAGATTTGCCTAAACTAGATGATGATAAGAAATATGAAGACTAGGCATAATATGTCTTGTCTTGCTAGGTAAGTGTTTAGAATTTGCAAAATAAGGTTAATAAATTTAAATTATGTTATGGGAGAACCTATTAATAAAATTATTTATATGAAATAAAAAATTTAAACTTGTATAAAATATAAATTTATAATTTTAACAAACTTATAGTTTAAGGGGGAATATCTATGGGAAATTTGCAAGAAGAGGTTCTAGCTCTTAGAGATATGATTAATGATTCTGACAATATAGTGTTTTTTGGAGGGGCAGGAGTTTCTACTGAGTCGAATATACCAGATTTTAGAAGCTCTGATGGACTATTTAGCAAGAAGCTAAATAAGCACTTTAGCCCTGAACAGCTAGTATCACACAGCTTTTATATTCATTATCCCGAAGACTTCTATGAATTTTATAAAGATAAGCTGATTTATCAGGATGCTAGACCCAATAAGGCCCACAAGGCCTTGGCCAAGCTAGAAGAAATTGGTAAGCTAAAAACTGTTGTAACCCAAAATATAGATGGTCTCCACCAAATGGCTGGTAGCAAAAATGTATTAGAGTTACATGGAAGTGTTAATTCAAACACCTGTCAAACATGTGGATATAATATGAACTTAAAGGAGTTTCTTGACCTTAAGGGTCTAGTTCCTAAGTGTCCCAAGTGTGGAGGCTCTGTCAAGCCAGATGTAGTCCTATATGAAGAATCCTTAGATGATGAAACTATAATGGAGACCATAAAGGCTATATCACAAGCAGATATGTTGATTGTTGGTGGAACATCCCTAGTAGTATATCCGGCTGCAGGCTTTTTAGACTACTTTAAGGGAAGGTATATAGTCTTGATAAACAAGGCAGAAACTTCATATGATAAGAGGGCAGACTTAGTAATAAATGAATCTATAGGAAGTGTTTTAGACCAGGTGGTAAAAGACCTATAAAACAGTAAAAGACACCTAATTTCCAGTAAGGAAATGGGTGTCTTTTAAAATGGCTCTATGTCAAATAACGTTGGTGATAATTTAAATCAATAAAATCTATTAAATTATGCGGCAGCATCCATAGCAAACTTATAGCTATGGATGTTGCCTTTTTGTATCTTATACCTTTCCATTAGC
>NZ_CDRRTB010000015.1:0-23315 GCF_977045075.1 Peptostreptococcus sp.
TTACCCCTCTGTATCTTTGAGTCTTGGCAAGCTTATCCAAAAGCCTTTCTATTTTCTTTATAAAATCTCTTGATTCCTTACTTGTCCCTCTTTTTTTAGAATCTTTATAGGCCTTAGAGGCTTCCTCTATAGTCTGAGCCCCTCTTATCATATCAAAATTTAAATATGCCACCATGGAGAAGATCAGATTATCCACTTCATTGAGTCCATCTTGGTCAAAGCCTATATCCCCTCTCCAGTCTAAATAGTCCATTATATTGTTCATACTTGTCACCTCCACTAATTTCTCGTACATATTTATAACTAGGTCTAAGTTTATTCATATCCTTGGTTACTAACCAGCTTTTTCTTGATAGAATCCTATTTCATATACATAGAATACCTTACCTATATATTTCTACTTTTCCTATAATAATACCTTTAAAATACTGTATGGATTATATATATATTGAATACTCTTTTACATTCTATATATATTCTTATCCGTTTATGTCTAGATTTTTTTCAACTCGAATCCTATTTGGTAAAACTTATAAAAATATACCAAATTTTTCCAATTATTGATTCAATTATAAATCCATAAAAATAAATCCATAAAAACCTATTTGATTACCTATTCAGTTCCTATATAGACACTATTTTATTTTGTTATAATAAAATAGTTACTTATTAGTACCTAAAAATATACTTTTTATATAATTTTTAGTGTCTTTTTAGGAACTATTTTTATATATTTAAATAAAAGTGTAGCTATTTAGGAACTAATATGTTATAATAAGTAGGCAAAGGAGCTATAGAATTATGATAAAAAATCAAATTCAAGACAATAATATTGTAGAAGGCAATATAGATGAAAAAAAAGAGGCTATAGATGGAAGGCTAGAAGAAAAAGTCACAAATAAGCCTGTAAGACAAGAAAAGAAGGAAAATAAAAAAGAGGAAGTAATAGGAGAAGGCCTTAAAATGGCGACTAATGGAAATAAAAAGAAGGAGGAAACAAAAATGGACACACAGATAATAGGATTAGACATAGGTAGAGGATATGTGAAGGGTTATTCCCTATACAATGACAAGGAATATTCTTGTCTATTCAAAAGCGTATACGGTGATGGTAGAAACATCTCCCTAGATGACTACAAGGAAAATCCAATCTATATAGAGCTTGATGGAAATGAGTATTTTGTAGGCGACCTATCAGAAAAGGAAAGTATGAAATGTATTAGAAATGCCGGTGATAGCAAGGTTTCCCCGGTTGTTAGAATACTTATTAGCGCTGCCCTTAGCGAAATAGCTGTGTCAGACAATGTAAGCCTTATTCTAGGCGTTCCATACAAGATCTTTAAGAAAAGTACACTTAAGGAAGTCCAGAAGGAATACAGGGACTCTACAATAGTTGTAAAGAACAAGATAAACAATAGTGTCAAGACTATAAAAATAGAAAATGTAAATATATTTAGAGAAGCAGATGCTGCTCTTATATATGCTATGGGCAATAGGATTAATGAAAACAACCCCGTTGGTATGGTAAATATAGGCTTTAGAACTACTGAGCTTAGTTACTTTGACAAGGGCTTCAAATTCAACGATAAACTAAGTACAACTATTGAATCAGGCAACCAAAATGCCCTGAAAATAGTACAAAAGAAACTTGTAGACCTTGGTATTACTAAGAGTCTACCAGAAATAGACACAGCTGATGACTATCCAGATCTAAAGGAATTAGCCTACAAGTTAACTTCCGATGATACTAACGAAATCATCGAGGAAACTTGGAACAACCTAGGCGAGATGGAAATATTTGTTTCAGGAGGGACTGCCCTTAATCTTCAGCTTGACTCCAAGTACAAAATGGTAGATGACAGTCAGATGGCCACTTCTAAGGGTCTATATGAAGTCGGTGTAAAGCTTGAAAAATAAGAGAGTTGGTGGATAGGACTTGAAAAATAATAGAATTAGATTAACTTCCTACATCAGTCCTGACCTCGACGACTTGATACAGGACTATATGGACGACAACAACATTTCTACCAAGAGCCAGGCTCTTGAGAGAATGCTGATAGAGTTTAAATACATGAAGAATGAGGTCACATTCCTAAGAGGAATTATAAGTGGTGGTGGCTTCCAGCAGAATACACCCTATATGAGCTCGCAGAATGCCCCTAGAAAGCCTTTGAACAAGAGCGACAAGGTAAAGGATAGCATAACGGATATTTACTCTAATATGCCCGATTAAAGCCTTATATTAATACGCTTATATATTTGGGCTTGCTAGCCCCATAAATAGAAAAATTACTTCTGAGAGACCGGTAACTCCGGTCTCTCTTTTTACTGGTCTATTTCATCTAAATTCATGCATCTAGTAAAGGGAGGTCTGTATCATTAGGATACAGCCTCCCTCTTTGTAAATCTATATTATTTCAATTATTCAAAAGCCTTATTGTAAACTGGTTACTCATTTATACTCAATATTGAAGAGTCAGAGTTAAATGTATTTACATTGTACAGGAACAATACATCTGTCACCTCGTTGTTGTTTATAACATCGCTAAGACTTCCAGTAAAGTACCTCATATCAACGACATTTATCTCAGAGAAGCTTGTAGCTAGGAAAGGTATCATAGCATTTGCATATGAATCCTTAATAACCAAGATTTTTCTATCCGTCTCAACACTCGTCCTAATCTTAATCTGTGAGTGGTTGCCTCCAGTGAATACCTCATACTGGTCCCTACCTGATAACTTAGATGAATCATAAAGACTTGGCACCTTCTTCTTAGTATCATAGTACTTTGTTATTACTGGTGCATTGTCCTGTGTTAGATACAGGTAGATGTCCTCTGGTTTGCCGATTTCAGCCCCAGTCTTGTAGTAAAGGCTACCCCTAAAGGAATCAGATGCCTGAGACCTGTTGAAGCTATTCTGTCCAGTTGGCTGTATATTAAGTGCCTTACAGAAGTCTGTGTATGCATGGAAGGCACCATCAGTAGTCCAGTGGTGGTCAGTCTTGTAGTATAGTTGCTCACTATTTTTTAGCTTATTGAAGGTCTGCTCCACATCTACCATCCTTACCTTGTTGCTTAACATGGATGATACAGCCTTTAAATAATCCGTCTGAGAGTCCACAGGAGCGTTTTTAGGCATTAGGTGGCTATATATGTCAACCTTATTAGGAACAAGCATCATAGACACCTTCAGACTCTTATTTGAGCTAGCAAATTTATTGATAGCATCTACCTTTATCTTAGTTATATTTGGATCTTCAGCCTTGAAGCCCTCCATCAGGTAGCCATCAGCCCCAAGATAGACACCATTTATCTCCTTCTTGCCCATTAACCTATCTAGGTTGGCCTTAGTTTTAATAAAGCCAGCCCTATTTGGGAACTGGTCTGACATATAGCTAGCCTGCTTGCTAGAATACTTTCCAGTCACAAAGGATGATATTGTAAACTTAGGCTTTTGCTCTAGTTCTCTATTTTCTGCCAGAGAAGTAGTCTGGTCCCTATGAACTAGGACCGCTAGCATTATCAAGACAGTTAATCCTACAAAGGCTACTGGCAATATTCTGTAGAACCTCTTATCTAGCTTTTCTCTCCTATCTCCCTTTATATATTTATTCTTGTCACCACCCGATACTAGGAAGTTTATAAGCAAGGTAAATCCATATAGGATAGTTGAAGGTATAGACCTTAAGTTCATAGGTCTTCTTTTTGACTGTCTAGCTACTGGTCTCTTTTTAGGCTTATTAGCCCTCTGGTTTGGCCTGGCCTTACTTGTTGGCCTTGCTTGGCTCGGTCTAGCCTGGCTTGACTTCCTCTGACCATCCTGTTCAGGTCTTGGTCTAGGATTCCTAGTCGGCTGGGCCTTAGTGCTTGGTCTGGCCTTTGACGTCTGCCTAGGAGGCTGGCCTGCTGGTCTTGCAGTCTTTCTCACAGCCTGATTTGAAGGCTGACTACTTGATTTTTTAGGCCTTTCTGTCCTCTCTTGACTTGGTCTAGTCTTCTTCACCCTATTAGTAGAGCTGGCTTGACTAGGTCTCTTTTTGACAACTTTTGTAGTATTTCTAGGACCCTCTTCAGGTCTTTTCTTCTTCCTAGGTCTTTCGTCCTCTATTTCCATTAACTTTCTTAGGCTTTCAGGCATCTTGGGTTCTTCATAACGTATTTTTTTATTCATTTACTTCACCTCCACCTAAAATTTAAAGTATAAGAATGGGCTGTAACTATCTCCTACCAAGGAGGCTACTGATAGTAGGAATATCAATAAATAGCATACTGACAAAAAGGCATATCCACCCCTGCCAAACCTACTCTTAACATTGTTTATCAAGCCTAATACAAAAGGACCCGCACCTATAATAGCCAATACAAACAGCTTCCATGAAGTCTTTAGTATGTATAGGGCATTTCCATCTATAAGTCCGCTAGAGCCGAATACCAGCAGCCTGCTATAGAAGCGTCCTATCTGAGATACTCCCTCTAGGTCGAACATTACCCAACCCAAAACTACTATTAGTAAGCAGTATAAAAGCTGGATCTTTGGGCTTAGCTTCTTTAATATTTTGCCTAGCTTGATCTTTTCTAGGTATATGATAAGTCCAAAATACAGACCCCATACCACGAAATTCCAGCTGGCACCATGCCACAAACCTGTAACCATCCATACTACAAATATATTCCTTAGGTGCTTTCTTGGAGAACACTTGCTACCACCTAGAGGGAAGTATATATAGGTCTTGAACCAATTTCCTAGAGATATATGCCACCTTCTCCAAAATTCTGTGGCACTCTTGGAAATATATGGATAGTTAAAGTTTTCTGCCCACTTAAAGCCAAACATATTACCAAGACCTATGGCCATGTCTGAATAACCACTAAAGTCAAAGTATATCTGTAGGGTAAAGGCTATAATACCCAACCAGGCTGTCATAGCAGACATCTTCAAATCTGGACTAGCCTTGACACTAGACCATACCAAGGCTAGGTTGTTGGCTATTAGAACCTTCTTGCCTAGTCCAAGTATAAACTTTTCAACCCCCCTACCAAATAGGTCAGGTGATGGCCTTCTAACCAAAAGTTCCTTGGCCATATCTGAATACTGGACAATAGGACCAGCCCCTACCTGTGGGAATATGCAAACATATAGGGCAAAGTTTGTAAAACTCTTCTGTGGAGGAGTCTTACCCGTATATACATCCGCCATATACGAAATAATCTTAAATGTATAGAAGGATATACCAAAAGGAAGGCCTAAATCTACTATCTGTAAATTAGTCCTAAATATCATATTTACGTTGTCTATTAGGAATCCATAATACTTAAAAAATGCCAATATAGATAAATTAAATACCAATAGACACACAAAATAAAACCTGGCTTCCTCCCTCTTTTGTCGCCTGGAGTGGATAAACTTAATTCCAAACCAAGTAACGACTATAGACACCATTATCAACAATAGGTATCTAGGGTCTCCCCAGCTGTAGAAAAACAAACTCAGCAGCAATAATAGGCCATTTTTAAACCTTTTTGGCACTATAGAATACAATATAATTGCTATCGGGAAGAAATAAAATAAAAATGTTAAACTAGTAAAACTCAATTATCTTCCCTCCCCTACTCATAATTTGCCTTTATAATTTTATTTATTAAATCTACATTCTCATAGGATATAAAGTAGATGTAGTCACCCTTCTTCTTCAAAACACTAGAGCTCATTATCTTGTATTGGTCTGGTGCATAGTTTTTGAAGCTCTTTGACTGGGCATCCACCCTCTTCTGTATCCTTGCCAGTATGGCATCAGCATACTCCGGCTTGGCCTTTACTATAAGAATTTCATTAGCCATCATATTACTCTTTGGAACATATGAAGTATACTTTTCAACCTCTATTTTGTTTATACCATATAGCTTTCTCAAACTAAGGTCATTACCCTTGACGAAGTTCTCCATACTTACCTTCTTTTCAATATTGGCTCCAAGTGTTGCAAAATCAAGATTTTTAACCTTTACAAGCTGGTAGGCCAATACAAAAATTAGGACTACTACCAAGGCTAGTACCAGGTACTTCTTCCTATAGATTGAGCTGGTCTTCATGGGCTTAATCTTGTTTAGCTTATTCTTAATAGTCTTTCCCTTTAAATCTGCCTCTATTTCCTCACTCTTTATTATTCTCAGCCTGGCTGTCTGTTCGTAGTTTACTCCCTGGCCCTGTTTTGGATCGTTAGCAGGATTTTTCTTATTCTTATCTTTATTATCCAATTAGTCCACCTCCCCTATATATTTTCACTCAAGAAGTATAGCCAATTCTTGTAAAAATCATACTTTAGATGGATACCATCTGGCTCATATAGGTTCTTTGATGTTATCAAGCCATCTGAAGGTAGGAAGTTGGCCCCTGTCGCCGATGCAACAGCCTTAGTTTTTTGAATAAGAATCTTTACATTCTCATTGTTGATCCTGTCGTCCTTGGCCCTAGTAATCGTCTCATTTACAGCCAGAGGAGCCTGTAGGTATATCTTTACACCTGGATCAACCTTCTGGATTTTCTTAACCAAATTTATATAGTTCTCCTTAAAGGCCTCTGGTGTCTGAGTATTCAGGTCGTTCGCCCCATATAGGATTACTATCTGCTTTGGCTTTAGATTTTTGATTTCATCAATGTGCTTGCTAGCCTGATTTACATGCTCGCCCTTGCTAGCCAGAATACTAGTAGAATCAAGTATATTGGCCTGTCTTAAGTATTCCGTTATAGAGTCACCAAGAAAGACCACATCATCAAACCTAGACTTGGCCTTAGTCATATCAAACTTAGTGATAGAAGTATCCTTGTTTACCTTATTGATTTCTTCTTCCACATCGTCAATACGCTGATTTTCTTGCTTCTTCAAAAATGACAATGTCCACTCAATACTAGCCTTGCCTGACCTAGCAGTATCTGCAGCGTATGTACTATATGCCGTGGCACTAGCCACTATCATCACCGCACTAAGTGCTAAAAGCTTACTTTTTTTCATATACATCTTCCAATCTCTATTTATAAATTCCTTATTAATTACCTTAAAGGTGTCTAAATTGCATCTTGCAAAATACACCTACATTCTAATACTTAATTATACCATAACTGAATGATAAAAAAAGTAGTAATTGTGGAAAAATTGTCTAAATTATCCACATATACACAGATTTATCCCCTTTTTTATTCTTTTTTCAAAAAAACCTGCCTTTTGCAATTAATAAATTAATCTATAGGGATTATACATACGATTTCATCCAGCCTAGATTTGAGCTTTTTCCCTTCTAGTAGACGTCCATCTCCCAGCCTTTCAAAGAGAACTATGTCCTCTGAATCCTGGTGGCCGACTAGGATAAATCTATCGTCGGGACTTAGGGCAAAATCCCTAGGATTTTTTCCTCCAGTACCTATATTTTGTAAGAAATTCAGGTTGCCACCATCACCTATCTCATAGACACTAAGACTATTATGCCCCCTATTTGATACGTATAGGTTATACTTGCCCAATTCATTTTTAAGTTTAGTCACCTTAATAGCAGCCCCACTATTGCCTGTGAAGCTCTCAGATCCCTCAGGAAGGCTTGAAACCCTACTTATAGACTTTAGTGTTCCCTTGACATTATCATAGGCCAGAACCTCTACTGTGGAGTCTAATTCCCCCATAAGATATGCATATCTACCTCCTGGTCCAAAGACCATGTGCCTAGGCCCCATACCAGGTCTTGTATGGTAGCTTGAAACGAGGTCATATCCCTCAGTATCTATGTAGTAGGTCTCAACCCTGTCTCCACCCAGGTTTACCACTAGGGTAAACCTGTCGCTAGGATCCTTGATTGCCATGTGACACCTCGGTCCATCCTGGTTTGGACTAATCGGACCTCTACCTTCAAGACATATAGACCCAGCCAGACTCAACCCGTCCTCGTTCAAGAATAGGATGTCCAACCTGCCTAGGTGGTAGTTGCTGGCATATATAAGAGACTTATCCCTGTCAAAATATAGGTGACATGGAGCCTTACCAAGCATATCCACACCTCCTATAGGTCTAAGCCCTTCCCTCTTCCTATCAAAATTATAGGCCTTTACTCCTCCTTCATCCCTAGAGCTAAGGACAAAGAGTTTATCGGCATCTAGGGCCATATAGGAAGGGTTCTCTATATTTAATAGCAGTCTACTATGGTCCCTTACGTCAGAATCTACTAGGCTCATATATGGTATTTCTTCCCTCATACCAGGTCCTGACCCTATAGTATCTTTTGAGTTTAAGCCATCTATCTCTGGCTTATCAAGACATATATTGAGTATGTGGACACCCTTATTAGACCTCCTAGTATAGCCAGCCAGTATAAATCTATATTCTTTCATAATCTACCTCACTTACAAGTACAAAGCCTAGTCCTGTGGTTGCCAGCTAGTGATTCTAGCCACCACACCCTTGGGCTTATATTAAAAAAGAGCCGCCCGATCCTAACGATACAGACAACCCTTTTAATAAGCAAATTAAATCTTTAATTATTTAACTTCTACTGTTGCACCAGCAGCTTCCAATTTTTCCTTGATCTGCTCAGCTTCTTCCTTAGACACGCCTTCCTTAACAGCCTTTGGAGCGTTGTCAACAACTTCCTTAGCTTCCTTAAGACCAAGACCTGTTATACCTCTAACTTCCTTGATTACTCCAACCTTTGAAGAACCAGCTGAAGTTAAGATAACGTCGAATTCGCTCTTTTCTTCTCCACCTGCAGCAGCACCACCAGCAGCACCAGCAACCATAACTGGAGCTGAAGCAGATACGCCGAATTTTTCTTCTGCAGCCTTAACTAATTCATTTAATTCTAACACTTTCATGTTTTCTATAGCTTCTAAAATCTGTTCTATTGTCATTATATTGCACCTCCGTGTATTATTTGTTTTTCTAAATTTAAATGTGTCCCTTGCGATTTCTCGCTGATTTATACTGCCACACGGCAGCCTTAACCTACCCAGTAGGTAGATTTATTAAGCTTCTGTAGCTTCTTCGTCCTGCTTCTTTGCAACAGCATCCAACAAGTAAACAAAGTTTGACATTGGAGCCTTCAAGCTGCCAAGAAGTTTTGCGATAAGTTCTTCTCTTGATGGTATAGACGCAAGAGAAACGATCTTTGCTTCATCATAGAATTCACCTTCAACTACACCCATCTTTAGAGTGATCTTGTTAGGGTTCTTATCCATGAAAGCCTTAAGTACTCTAGCTGGAGCAACTGCATCTTCGTATCCGAATGCTATTGCGTTTGGTCCTACTAGTAACTCATCGTTGAAGTTAGCAAATGCTTCACCTTCAACCTGGCTAGCAGCTCTTCTTACCAAAGTATTCTTGTATACCTTGTAATCAACACCAGCTTCTCTCATCTGACTTCTCAAATCTGTAACCTGCTCAACTGTTAATCCCTTGTAATCTACAACGATAACAGAAGCAGCCTTTTCAAGCTTTTCAGCTATCTCAGCAACTACAGCTGATTTTAATTCTATAGCCTTACTCATATTCTTAGTGCACCTCCTTCACAAAAATAAAGTTTAGCACTTACCGTATAAATATTAAAGCCCTTGTCATCAGCAGACAACAAGGGCGCAAGTATCACGTATATCGCAACCTCGGTGGGAAATTAAGCTTACGCACCCACTGTCTACGGCAAATCTATTCTTCTTTAACATTGACAATATATCACATATGTCAACCTGTGTCAACAGTATTTTAATTATTCAGTAACTCTAACTGGGTTTACCTTTACACCAGGTCCCATTGAAGAAGCAACTGTTACACTTCTAAGGTACTGACCCTTAGCAGCAGATGGCTTAGCCTTGATTATAGCTTCCATAAGAACCTTGAAGTTATCGAATAATTTTTCCTGACCGAATGATGCCTTACCAACTGGAACGTGGATGATATTAGTCTTGTCTAGTCTATATTCAACCTTACCAGCCTTAATTTCATCAATAGCCTTAGCTACATCAAATGTAACTGTACCAGACTTAGGGTTTGGCATTAATCCCTTAGGACCAAGTACTCTACCTAGCCTTCCTACTACACCCATCATATCTGGAGTAGCAACAACTATATCAAAGTCAAACCAGTTTTCTCCCTGGATCTTCTGAACTAGTTCTTCAGCACCTACAAAATCAGCTCCTGCAGCTTCTGCTTCCTTAGCCTTTTCACCCTTAGCGAAAACTAATACTCTCTTTGTCTTACCTGTACCGTGTGGTAACACGATAGCACCTCTAACCTGCTGGTCAGCATGTCTAGAGTCAACACCCAACTTGATGTGGGCTTCAACTGTTTCATCAAACTTAGCACTTGCAGTATCAACTACTAGCCCTAGAGCCTGTGAAGCATCATAGTAAACACTTCTGTCTACTTTTGCAAACGCCTCAGCGTATCTCTTACCTTTTTTTGCCATTTTAATAATCCTCCTTGTGGTAATACGGTTTTTAACCTCCCACTTATAAAGACACCGTCTTTATAGTGTTGTTGACTAATTAGTCAACTACTTCTACACCCATACTTCTAGCAGTACCAGCGATCATTTTCATAGCTGATTCAACTGTAGCAGCATTTAAGTCCTTCATCTTTAACTCAGCTATTTCCTTAACCTGAGCTGATGTTATCTTACCAACCTTCTTCTTGTTTGGTTCTCCAGAACCTGACTGTAGGTTGATAGCCTTCTTGATTAGTACAGCAGCTGGTGGTGTCTTAGTTATGAAACTGAAAGACCTATCCTGGTATACGCTGATTACAACTGGTATAATCATGCCTGCCTGATCTGCTGTCTTAGCATTAAATTCCTTTGTGAAAGCCATTATGTTCACACCGTGCTGTCCTAGTGCTGGACCAACTGGTGGAGCTGGAGTGGCCTTTCCTGCAGGTATCTGTAGCTTAATCTGACCTATTATTTTCTTAGCCATTGTGTTGCACCTCCTTATATTTTTTCTATATTTTCAAGCCCTAGTGTTACTAAAGCCTTCCTACCAAATGCATTTACATAGACTTTTACTTCTTTTTTCTCAATGTTTACATCTTCTACTTCTCCGACATTGTCGACAAAAGCACCACTAATTACCTTTACTGTATCACCTGGGTTTAAATCAATTTCACCGCTAACTATCTTTGATGCTGGAAGCTCTATTCCCATAGCTCTTACCTCATCAACTGTTAGTGGGACTGGCTTTGAACCAGGACCTACAAATCCAGTAACGCCCTTAGTGTTTCTGACAACGTACCAAGATTCATCAGTCATCTCCATCTTTACGATAACATAACTTGGAAATACCTTCCTCTGACTAATCTTTTCCTTGCCAGTCTTTGTAGTTGTTACTACATCTTCTGTAGGAACTATTACCTGTTCGATAATATTTTCCATTCCCCTGTTTTTAACAGTGTTTTCAATTGTAGTTTTTACTTTGTTTTCATGACCGGAATAAGTATGAACAACATACCATTGCATATCTCTTTCTTCTGACATCAAAATATTCCTTTCAACGCTTAAGATCAATCGACTACTTAATCAATAGACTAAGTGCCTTTGATAATCCTAAATCTACTAGCCATACAAATAGGGTAGAAACAATAACAACTCCAAGTACTACACCAGTCTTACTTGCAAGTTCTCCTGCTGTAGGCCAAGTTACCTTTTTAAGCTCCTGACCTGTACCCTTTATAAACCCTACTTTTTTTTCTGATACTTGTACATTTTCCTTTGCCATTCACTCACATCCTTTACCTAGCAATATTACTTAGTTTCCTTATGAGTAGTGTGCTTCTTACAGAACTTACAATACTTCTGTAGTTCAATTCTGTCAGGATTGTTCTTCTTATTCTTAGTTGTGTTGTAGTTTCTCTGACTACATTCTGTACACGCTAAAGTTACTTTAACTCTCATCTGTTACACCTCCAAATTTGATTTTATATATGATGATATAGCTTCCTGAAAAAATCAAGTAACTATTACCTTCCAAAAATTGTATTTTTTACACCTCAAATTGACGACTCTATTCGGCCGTCTAAAATAAAATACCACACTATCTTTCTTTTGTCAATGATTTCAATGCTTTTTCGCCCACTTATTTTTAAAGCCGCCTAGACAAACTTTTTCTAGGCGGCTATAAGGTGAATAAACTTGAAAAATCGATGGTCTATGAAATTAAATTCTTAAAGGTTGAATTCTTCATAAGGTTTTTAAATAGGGGTACGCCCAAGATTGTCACTATAATGAATTCAGACAGCATTATTTGGGCTGTTACCACTATAAATGAAACCGGCTCTGGTGATATAAATACTATCTCTAAACCTATTAAGACACTAAATACAGCTGGCATCAGGGATGCTATCCATATATTTTTTATCTTTGACATAGCGGTTAGGGCCAAGAAAGATGCTAGGGTCCCAACCACAACATCTATCATGCCTAGGGATGACAAAAGGTTTGAAATTGCACAACCTACAGTCAAACCCACTATATACTCTGGGTTGAAAAATGCCAAGAGGGTCATCACCTCTGATATCCTGAACTGGATAGGTCCATAAGAAAGTGATGGAATCATCCACGTAAGGACCGCATAAATGGCAGCTATCATGGCCTGCCTTACTAGTAGTTTTCTACTTACTAAAGTTTTTGCATTCATATTTTTTACTCTCCTCCTACACCAAAATCTGTATTGTTCCAGAGAATTTCAATATTTTCCATATCATCCATATAGGAATACTGGTCTCTGAAGTAATCAATTATAGACTGGTCTCTCTTTACTGGGGTAGTATTTTCTACATAAATATTGATACAGCCCCTCTTAAAATTCTCCTGTAGAAGTTTCATGTCCCTGTCTATCATCTCTCTTGTCTGTCCCTGAATTCCCACTAGGAGACAGATATTTTCAAAATATGAAGCCACCTCTTTGGCATCCTTAAACCCTATATTCTTGTTCAAGTAGCCATTTCTAAAATCATCATCAAAGGTTTCAATACCACACTTAAAGGATACCTCTATCCCATCAAAATACTTTCTAATTTCATCTAACCTAGTCCTATAGTTGTAGTAGGCCTCAAAGAATATCTCCTTGATTCCCTTGGCCCTACATAGGTCTCTGATGTCCTCTAAGGTCTGTTTAGGCAATTCAAATACCGAGGCTGAATTAATCACCTCTAGCCTTCCATACAAACCTTTGACATCTTCTAGGACCTTCTTATTCACACTAATCATTTCTTCTTCATCAATTGAGTTGTCGGCGATATAATCACAAAAAAAACAGCGTCCCCATCTACACGGATGAGAACGCAGTAATACTATCTCTCTTGGATTTTTATCGTCAATTACACTGTAACGATTCATTTAACCACATCCTTGTTTTTTAAGTAGGTGACAAGAAAACTCTATATCTTGTTTTTTAAGCAGGTGACAAGAAAACTCTAGCCCCTATTATACCCACTTTTCAGGCTTGTGTCAAACATTATATACACCTATTTTTTTGCCCACTCCTTTGCTATTTCAATCAAAAGTCTTGCCCCAGCCTCAAGGGCCTCAAGGCTTATCATTTCATTCCTGCCATGAAAGTTGATTCCTCCTGCAAATAGGTTGGGACAAGGTAGGCCCATAAAGGATAGGCGAGACCCATCAGTCCCCCCTCTTATAGGTATTATCCTTGGCTCTATATCCAAGTTCTCCATGGCCTTAACAGCTATATCTACTACCTCCATATGGTCCTCTATTACCTCCCTCATATTATAATAGGAGTCTTGGATTGTAAGAGAAATCCTCCCACCATGTTCCTTGGATAGGTCCGAAATGGTAGCCTCAAAGAATGCCTTCATGTCTTCAAACTTGGCCCTGTCATGGTCCCTAATTATGTAATTAAGGACTGTCTCCTCAGCAGACCCCTTTATATCATTAAGGTGAAAAAAGCCTTCATAGCCCTCTGTAGTCTCTGGTCTCTTGTTTTCTGGAAAGGCCTCCATGACCTTACCTGCTATATAGATAGAGTTGACCATCTTTCCCTTGGCTGATCCTGGATGGACATTCCTTCCCTGTATTTTGACAAGGGCGGATGCTGCATTGAAGTTTTCATATTCTAGCTCACCCACCTGGCCCCCATCGAATGTATAGGCATACTTGGCTCCAAACTTATCTACATCGAAATAATCTGCCCCACAGCCTATTTCTTCATCTGGTGTGAAGGCCACCATTATATCCCCATGCCTTATCTGGGGATTATTGACAAGAAATTCTATGCCTGTCATTATTTCAGCTATACCAGCCTTGTCATCTGCCCCTAGTAGGGTGCTTCCGTCAGTCACTATAAGGGTTTGGCCCTTGAAGTCTCCTATCTCTGGATAATCTTTAAGACTTGTAACTATCCCTCTTTCTTCATCCAAGACTATGTCTCCGCCATCATAGTTTTCTATAAGCCTTGGTTTGACATCCTTACCTGATAGGTCTGGGCTGGTATCCATATGAGCTATAAATCCAATCGGTACAAGACCCTCCTCATTGGCTGCTAGCCTGGCCATTACATAGCACCTTTCATCCAGGCTTATGTCTTCTAGACCTAAGTCTTCTAGCTCTTTAACCAGTAGCCTAGCCAAGTCAAATTGCTTGTTTGTGGATGGACTGGTTTTAGACTCTGGATCTGACTGGGTGTCTATTGCTGTATACTTTAAAAATCTTTCTAATACTTTTTCTCTCATTTGATTCTCCTTCAAAAAAGAGGTGTCCTGGACACCTCTTCAAATTAATTTTTATATTTAATTTCTATGACCTAATAGAAGAGCCATACACTTATTCAACTTGTAATTTTATTAAATTCTTTATAGCATACCCCCACTCAAAAGTCAAGTTGTCTAGGTCCAAGTCCTATGTTATAATATTTATAAACCATGTGCGCCTATAGCTCAACTGGATAGAGCTGCAGACTTCGGATCTGTGAGTTGTGGGTTCGAATCCTACTAGGCGTGCTTTTTATTAATTTTAACTTTTTATTTTATAGGAGCGGACTATGTACGTACTTTTTAGGGAAGATCTAATCAGCAGCGATGATATAAAAAATGAAATTCAGGAAAAAACACTGTTCAAGGTGGAGACAGACCTTACCAAGGCAACTAAGAGGGAGGATGTTATGGCCTTTAAGCTATCTATCCCCACACAAGACCTTGTGCCTGGTGTAAAATTTGATTGGGATGATAATAAGCTCGTGGAGGACCTTTTCTCCAAGGCTCAGGCCCTTACAAAGGACTTCCTAGCCTTTTTCCCCAAATACACTATCCAGGCCTCATCTGCCTATAAGTGGGATGAAATGGAGGATAGGATTTATCTAGTTGTCGTAATTGCCAATATAGATATCAGGATGAAAAAATTAGAATTGGATATACTAAAGCGTATGATGAAGCAGGTAGATTAATCTACCTGTTTTTTTTGCATCTACGCCTTATGTCCACTAGTATCCTAGTCTGTATTGCTAGATAAAAAAGAATTTTAAGAATATTTGTTTATTTTCAAAAAATTCTTCAGGGTATAGGTTAATAAAATCACATTTATAAAATCAAAAGTTTACTTCCAGTTAATTAAGTAAAATGTGAAGAATGCTGGTAAAATAATCTTACAAAAAAAACATTAAAAGATATTGACCTTTTATTTATAAGTGCTATAATATAAGTACAAGGACAGATAAATAACAAACAGACTTGTACACTCAAACCAACTTATTTAGAACATAAGAGTATTATTTAAACCTGATATTTTTCGTAAAAATACAGAGCTTCTGGCTCTGTATTTTTATTTATAACACATGATTATTTATTGTCAAATACCGGTCTTTATAGCTATTAAATAATTTAAGTTTTAGGACTTTTTCCTGTATCTTTGCTAAAAATATCTCAAACTATAGCTTATTATGTTCATTTAAAATTCAATTAATCATACTTTATCTCAAAAATTGATATTCTTATTTTAAATTTACAGTGGTAATTTATACGGTTTTATGTTAATATGTTATAGTAACAGTTGATAATATGTCCCCGTAGCTCAGCTGGATAGAGCACTCGCCTCCTAAGCGAGGGGTCGGAGGTTCGAATCCTCTCGAGGACGCTTAAAATCATAGGTATTCTACCTATGATTTTTTTTACTCTCTTTTAATTCTAGACCTCTTTTATAATTATATTTTTGGTTCCATGAAAAAAAGAGGGACAAGGTCCCCCCTATAAATGTAATTCAACATAAAAATCGCCTCCATATATCAACTTAATATCGACATAGACCTAAATCTGGTCATCTACCATCTGCACATACTCTAATACCTCAAAACCTAGTCTTTTGTAAAGGTCTATAGCCCTCTGATTACTTGCACAGACCTCCAGCCTATACCTTGCTGCCTCAGGAAAGTCATCTTTGACCTTGGCAAAATATTCCTGGGCTATACCCATAGACCTATAGTCTTCACTTATAAAAAGATCCTCTAGCTGGATTGTAATACCCGCTACCTCTGAAGCATAGTAGCTAGTTACAATACCAAATCCAACTAGGTCTCCTTTGAACCTTGCTTCGTATCCTCTTATAGAATATTCTCTCGACAGGATATCCTTTAAAAGCTTCTCTATAACAGACTCATCTATTGGATCAGACACTGCATCTGACCTATAAAATAGCTTCATCATGCCCAAAAGGTCCTCATAATTTTCTTTTTTAAAATCTTCAAACTTGACCATATAAACTCCTATTTGCTAGTACTTTCCATGAATAAATCCTTTTATAGTTTTTACACGTTTAATATATAGTATATCATATTTTTTTCCTTATATTTTATTAATTTGCTATTTTTTGATTTGAGACAAAGTAAAAAGGGCCATACCCCTGTGTTTAGTAGTGGTGAATAGCCCTAATTATATTTATTTTGTATGTGGTTTGTTTAGTCTTTTTAAGTCCTTATATACCGAGGTCCTACTTACCATCATCCTTTTTAAAAGTCAAGAACCAGTCTAGCATATTGTACTTGCTTGTATCCTTAACCAATTCATGTCTCTGCTCTACCTCTTCACGAGTTGTTGGTGGAGGTACTATTACATCCTTACCTGGCTCCCAGTTAGCTGGTAGGGCTACTCCATCCTTTTCGGCCTTCTGCAGTCCTAATAGGACACGCTTGATTTCAGCAAAGTTTCTTCCAAGTGATGCTGGATAGTATAGGATTGTCTTGATAATACCATTTGGGTCGACAAAGAATACTGCCCTCACTGCATGTGTGTCAGATTCTCCCTGTAGCATGCCATAGGCCTTAGCTACCTCCATTCTTATATCTGCTATTAGAGGGAACTTAACCTTTGGCTTTTCTATTCCATCCCAAGTATAGCCTTCTATAGCTTCTAGCCAGCCAAGGTGTGAATGTAATGAGTCTATAGATAGTCCCACCAATTCAGTATTATATGATGAGAACTCATCATGCATGCTAGCAAATGTCATAAACTCTGTAGTACAAACAGGTGTAAAGTCTGCTGGATGTGAGAATAATATTACCCACTTGCCTTCAAAATCATTAGGGAAGTGCATAGGTCCCTTTGTTGTTACAGCTTCAAATTCTGGTGCCTTTGTTCCTATTAGGGGAAATCTAACCTGTTCCTGTAATGTTTCTAGTCTTTCCTGGTTCATTTCTAGTCCTCCTTATTTTATAAACTTTCTTTATTTTTATATATACAGGGTCATTCTTGACCCTGATAAAGTCTAGCTGTTATTAATTCTCATTCTTATTATACCTTATTTTAATCATATTTAAACAGCTTTTTTAAAATTTTACAAAAATAAGTGGCTTTTTTAAAATAAATATTGCCCGTATAATGGGTGGTTTGCACAAGGTCTATAATCAGAAAAGTTGGTGGTCAACATCTAAAGGGTCTATGTACTACTTGTCCTCTCTAAACAGATACATACTCCTACAAAAAAATTAGCGTTGGGAGAGAATTTTTTCTCTCACCAACGCTAAATATTATACAGCTATACAGCTAATATCATATGACCCCTATACTTGAGTCACTAGATCATTTCATCTAGGTCGTAGTCGCTGTGCACATCTTCTGTTGCTTCAACAGCTTCTTCAGCAACCTCTTCAACCTCTTTTTCTATTGCTATATTTCTGTACTTCTTCATACCTGTACCTGCTGGTATCAATTTACCAAGGATTACATTCTCCTTTAGACCTATCAAATGGTCTTCCTTACCCTTGATAGCAGCGTCTGTAAGGACTCTTGTAGTCTCCTGGAATGATGCAGCTGATAGGAATGAGTCAGTCGCAAGAGAAGCCTTTGTAATACCTAGTAGGACCCTCTTAGCCACTGCTGGCCTTAGACCCTTTTCAAGAGCTTCTTCATTGCACTTATTGTATGTAAGAACTTCTTCATATCCACCTGGCAGTAGGTCTGTATCACCTGGATCCTCAACCTTAACCTTAGATAGCATCTGTCTTACTATTACTTCTATATGCTTGTCGTTGATATCAACACCCTGTAGCCTATATACTCTCTGTACTTCCTTAACAATGTAGTCCTGTACACCGCCAATTCCCTTAACCCTAACTATATCATGTGGGTTAATAGAACCTTGAGTCAAAGGCTCTCCAGCTTCTATATAGTCGCCGTCCTTTACCTTTAGCCTAGATCCATATGGTATCTGGTAAGCTTCTGCCTGGCCATCTTCTGAAGTAACTACTACCTCTTTTCTCTTGGCTGTTTCATCAACTTCTATCTTACCTGATATTTCAGTAATTACAGCTAGACCCTTTGGCTTACGAGCTTCGAAAAGCTCCTCAACTCTTGGAAGACCCTGAGTGATGTCTCCACCGGCTACACCACCTGTATGGAAGGTACGCATTGTAAGCTGAGTACCCGGCTCACCTATTGACTGGGCAGCTATGATACCTACTGCTTCACCTATATTTACCGGCTTACCAGTAGCAAGGTTTCTACCGTAACACTTAGCACATACACCATGTTCTGTCTTACAATTCAGAACTGTCCTGATCTTAACCCTTTCAACTCCGCAGTCTATAATCTTATCTGCATCGTCTTCTGAGATCATATGGTCTCCTGGAACCACTTCCTGACCAGTTTCTGGGTTAATAACTGGGTCTATAGTGTATCTACCTATTATCCTGTCTCTCAAGTCTTCTATAACTTCATTTCCATCCCTAATAGCAAATACGTCTGTAGTTTCTTTTGTTCCACAGTCTATATCCCTTACTATAACGTCCTGGCTGACGTCAACCAGTCTTCTTGTCAAGTAACCTGAATCGGCTGTACGAAGGGCTGTATCGGCTAGACCCTTTCTAGCTCCATGCGAAGATGTAAAGTATTCCATTACTGATAGACCTTCACGGAAGTTAGACTTAACCGGTATTTCCACTGTCTTACCTGATGCATTGGCCATCAGACCACGCATACCTGCTAGCTGTCTGATCTGGTTCTTAGAACCTCTGGCTCCTGAATGGGCCATTATGAAGATATTGTTCATTCTGTCTAGACCATCCATTAGGGCATCAGTTACCTTATCAGTAGTTTCTGTCCAAGTTTCTATTACCTTTTCGTATCTTTCATCATTTGATATAAGACCCCTTCTGTAGGCCTTTTCATACTTGTCAACTAGGTCTTCAGCTTCCTTGATATATGTATACTTAGCTTCTGGTATATCCATGTCAGCAACAGCAACTGTGATACCACCAACTGTTGAATACTTGTAACCCATAGCCTTTACATAGTCAAGAAGTTCTGCAGTCTTAGTATTTCCATGCTTTCTAAAGCACTTGTCTATAATCTTTCCTAGGGACTTCTTGTCTGCTAGGAAGTCTACCTCTAGGCTGAACGGATCCTTATCCCTATCAACAAAACCTAGGTCCTGAGGTATACCTTCATTAAAGATAAACCTACCAACTGTAGATTCTACTAGGGAAGACCTACCATCATCTAGAGTTAATCTCATCTTTACAAGGGCATGTAATTCTACCTTGTGGTTGAAATATGCCAATAGTAGTTCATTGTAGTCCTTGAATACTGAACCAGTTCCCTTTGCACCCTCCTGGGCTTCTATTGTCAAATAATATGAACCAAGAACCATGTCCTGAGAAGGAGTAGTTATTGGAGCACCATCCTTAGGTGCTAGTATATTATTCACAGATAGCATTAGGTATCTAGCCTCTGCCTGGGCCTCTACTGATAGTGGCACGTGGACAGCCATCTGGTCACCGTCGAAGTCGGCATTGTAGGCTGTACAAACTAGTGGATGAAGCTTGATTGCCTTACCCTCTACTAGGACTGGCTCAAAGGCCTGGATACCTAGTCTATGTAGGGTAGGGGCACGGTTAAGTAGAACTGGGTGGCTCTTGATTACATCTTCAAGTACATCCCATACTTCTGGTTTTACCTTTTCTACTATAGTCTTGGCAGACTTGATATTGTGGGCAAAGCCTCTTTCTACTAGCTTGTCCATTACAAATGGCTTGAATAGTTCAAGAGCCATCTTTTTTGGAAGACCACACTGGTAGAACTTAAGCTCTGGACCAACTACGATAACAGAACGACCAGAGTAGTCAACTCTCTTACCTAGTAGGTTCTGTCTGAAACGACCCTGCTTACCCTTTAGCATATCTGATAATGACTTAAGAGGCCTATTACCTGGTCCTGTAACCGGTCTACCCCTTCTACCATTATCTATCAGGGCATCAACTGCCTCCTGTAGCATTCTCTTTTCATTTCTAACTATGATTTCTGGAGCCCCTAGTTCAAGAAGCCTCTTCAATCTGTTATTTCTGTTTATAACCCTTCTATAAAGGTCATTTAGGTCAGATGTAGCAAACCTACCACCATCTAGCTGAACCATTGGTCTTAGGTCTGGTGGAATTACTGGTATAGCCTCAAGGATCATCCATTCTGGCTTGTTACCTGACTTTTTGAAGGCTTCTACCACCTCTAGTCTTCTAATAGTCCTAACCCTCTTCTGACCAGTTGCATCCTTCAAGTCTTCTCTCAACTCAGCTGATTGAGCTTCAAGATCTATCTTTTCTAATAGCTTCTTTACTGCTTCTGCGCCTATACCAACCTCAAATTCATAGCCATACTTTTCTACAGCATTTCTATATTCTCTTTCAGTCAGTACCTGCTTGTAGGCTAGACCAGTATCACCTGGGTCTGTAACCACATATGATGCAAAGTACAATACCTTTTCAAGAGATCTCGGCGACATATCAAGTAGTAGACCCATCCTTGATGGTATACCCTTGAAGTACCAGATATGAGACATTGGAGCTGCCAGCTCTATATGACCCATTCTTTCTCTTCTTACCTTGGCCTTCGTTACTTCAACACCACATCTATCACACACTACGCCCTTGTATCTTACTCTTCTATACTTACCGCAGTGACACTCCCAGTCCTTCGTAGGTCCAAATATTCTTTCACAGAATAGACCATCCTTCTCTGGCTTCAATGTTCTATAGTTAATTGTTTCTGGTTTCTTGACCTCTCCCCTTGACCACTGTCTGATTCTCTCTGGAGATGCTAAACCTATTTTTATCGACTCAAAATTGTTTAATTCAAACAAGGAGTTCTCTCCCTTCTTTCGATACTATTAATTTTATTTAAACGCATCCTGGTAACTGTTAAAACCTACAGCTACCAAGACACCACCATCTTTACCTCATAGATAATAAATATCCATCAAAATCCTAGTCTTCCTAGAATTCATCCTCATATTCATCGTAAGAATCGTCATCACCAAAGCTATCATCTTCGTCAACAAATTCCTCTATTTCTTCAAAGTCACCCTCTTCATTGTCATTGAATTCATCATATGAATCTCCGTCAACTTCTTCTATCATGTGACCTTCCTCTATATCCTCTGTTACGATGCTTTCTATCTTGAATTCGCCAACAGCTTCTTCTTCATCATCTACTGATTCCTTGATGTCTATTGCTAGACCCTTCTGGTCAAGAGCACTGACATCCAAGCATAGTGACTGTAATTCCTTCATCAGTACTCTGAATGATTCTGGCATTCCCGGCTCTGGTATATTTTCACCCTTAACGATAGCTTCGTATGTTTCAACCCTACCCTTAACATCGTCCGACTTAACTGTCAGGATTTCCTGAAGGATATGAGATGCACCATAGGCTTCTAGGGCCCAAACTTCCATCTCTCCGAATCTCTGTCCACCAAACTGGGCCTTACCACCTAGTGGCTGCTGAGTTACCAGTGAGTACGGTCCTGTACTTCTTGCATGTAGCTTGTCATCAACTAGGTGATGTAGCTTTAAGTAGTACATGTAACCAACTGTGATTCTATTGTCGAAGCTTTCGCCTGTACGTCCATCATATAGAGTTAGCTTACCATCCCTTGGATAGCCTGCCATTTCAAGAGCATCCATGATATCGTACTCGTTAGCCCCATCAAATACTGAAGTTGCTACATGCCAGCCTAGCTTCTTAGCAGCTAGACCCAAGTGCATTTCAAGTACCTGACCGATGTTCATACGAGAAGGTATACCCTGTGGATTTAAGACGATGTCCATAGGAGTACCATCGGCCATGAATGGCATATCCTCTTCTGGTAAAACCCTAGAGATAACACCCTTGTTACCATGACGACCGGCCATCTTATCTCCGACTTTTATCTTTCTCTTCTTGGCTATATAACACCTTACAAGCTCATTTACACCTGGAGATAGGTCATCTCCATTTTCCCTAGTGAAGATTCTTATATCAACTATGATACCTGATTCTCCATGAGGAACCTTAAGAGAAGTATCTCTTACCTCTCTAGCCTTTTCGCCGAAGATTGCCCTTAAAAGTCTTTCTTCAGCTGTTAGTTCAGTTTCTCCCTTAGGAGTAACCTTACCTACTAGGATATCCCCTGAGTCTACCTCAGCACCTATTCTGATGATACCCCTATCATCTAAGTTCTTGATGGCATTTTCACCAACATTAGGTATATCTCTAGTGATTTCTTCTGGTCCTAGCTTTGTATCTCTGGCTTCACACTCATATTCTTCTATATGAATTGTAGACAGCCTATCTTCCTTTACAAGTCTTTCATTGATAAGTACGGCGTCCTCGTAGTTGTAACCTTCCCATGTCATGAAGGCTATCAAACAGTTTCTACCAAGGGCAATTTCACCAAGGTCAGTCGCTGGACCGTCGGCAATTACATCGCCAGCCTTAACCTCTTCATTCTTGCTCACTATTGGAGCCTGGTTTACACAAGTACCAGAGTTTGATCTCTTGAACTTAAGTAGTTTGTACCTATCCTTATCTCCATTCTCCT
>NZ_CDRRTB010000016.1:0-22915 GCF_977045075.1 Peptostreptococcus sp.
AAAAAATTTGTTACTGCGCTCAGACTATTGTTATCTCTAAAATATCTGGCTTGGTTTGTTTGTGGTTTAAATCAAGTAAGTTTGTCTTACATGGTTTAAACGATTAATCAATTGTCCTAAAAGGACTCATTGAATTAACCTGCTGTTCAATTTTCAAAGTTCATTGTGTCGTTTTTGACGACTCATTAATAATAACACTTTTAGAATTACTTGTCAACACATATTTAAAAGTTTTTTAAATTCTTTCAAAAAAGCTAGCTTTGATTTGAACAAGCCGTACGAATTAGCTATATTCCTACTTTTCCTCCCTTTTCTGGTCATTAATATAGGAGCTATAAACATAAAAAGAGACCGCCTCATTTAACCTACCTCCAAATAATTGATTCTTGGTGTTCTACTCTTGGAGGTCAGTTACGGCCAGTCTCTTTTTTATATATAATACAATTGGCTAAATATTATACTAGTTTATTTGTTTACTATTAGTCACTAATTTGCTTCATTCTAGACCTACTATTAATCACTAGCCTATTTAATTATAGGCCGTTCTTAGCTACTAATCTTCCTAATTACGTGTTTGTTTTTAGTCCCTAAGTATATTTAGGTCCTCACCTGACATTATCTTCTTCATAGTTCTCATGGAGCACATCTTTCCACACATAGTACAAGTATCATGATGCTCTGGTGTAGATTCAGCCCTATACTTTCTCGCCTTTTCTCCATCCATAGCCAGGTCAAACATGGCCTCCCAGTCTATATCAGCCCTTGCCTTGGCCATCTTGTTGTCCCAGTCTCTTGCATGAGGTATTTTTTTTGCGATGTCTGCAGCATGGGCAGCTATCTTAGTGGCTATTATACCCTCCTTCATGTCATCAAGGTCAGGTAGTCTAAGGTGTTCAGCCGGAGTTACATAGCATAGGAAGTCAACGCCGGCAGCTGCAGCAATGGCTCCTCCAATGGCAGATGTAATGTGGTCATAACCAGGTGCAACATCTGTAACGATAGGACCAAGTACATAGAATGGAGCTTCATGACAAAGCCTTTTTTCTAACTTTACATTGGCCTCAATTTCATCTATTGCCATATGGCCAGGACCCTCTATCATTACTTGGACATTCTTGTCCCAGGCCCTTAATGTCAATTCACCTAAAGTAGTCAACTCCTTTATCTGGCAGGCATCTGTGGCATCATCTATACAGCCTGGCCTTAGGGCATCGCCTAGACTCAAGGTCAAGTCGTATTCCTGACATATTTCAAGTAGCTCATCATACCTTTCATAGAATGGATTTTCTGCATCATTTAATTCCATCCATGCATACATTAGAGACCCACCCCTAGATACTATATTTGTGATTCTCTTATTTCTCTTAAATACCTTCATGGCCTCCCTGTTCATACCAGCGTGGATAGTTACAAAGTCTACACCATCCTTAGCATGCTTCCTAACTACATCAAGAAATTCATCCGCTGTTATGTCCTTTAGCTCTTTGTCATAGAAGCCAATTGCATCGTAAACAGGCACTGTACCTATCATGGCAGATGACATGGCTATCAGCTTCTTCCTGAACTCCTCTGTCTTACCGAATGAAGATAGGTCCATGATTGCTTCAGCCTTCATATCTATTGCCTTCTTTACCTTTTCCAACTCCTTGTCTACATCTGGACAGTCTCTTGATATACCAAGATTTACATTTATCTTAGTGCTAAGACCAAGTCCTACACCCTCTGCTAATAGGCTCTTGTGGTTTACATTTGCGGGTATGGCTATCTTACCCTGGGCTACCCTCTCCATCAATAACTGTGGATCCATATACTCCTTTTGAGCCACCCTCTTCATCTGGTCAGTTAGTATGCCCTTTTTTGCTGCTTCCATCTGTGTCTTATACATAATTTGTTTTTCTCCTCTTTCTTCTATATTAATATAGGTTAAATTATTTACTCATTATCAATCTTGTAAAGGGTCTAAATGCCTATAGACCTAAACTCCTCTAATAGGACTCTGGTCCTTGCTTCAGGATCATCCGCCCCAAGTATATCTGATATGGCGCATATACCATCTATACCTGTGCCCCTTAGGTAGTCTACCTTGCCCAGACCAATTCCCCCTATGGCCAAAACTGGTATGTGGATTTTATCTGTCATCTCTCTTATAGTATCTAAATCTACAAGCCCTGAGTCCTTCTTGGTATCTGTTGCAAAAATTGCCCCAACCCCTATATAGTCTGCCCCATACTTTTGGGCCTCTAGGGCCTCTTCCATATTTTTGGCAGATATGCCTACTATCTTCTTATGACCTATGATCTTCTTGGCCATCTGAATTGTCATATCCGACTGGCCCAGGTGGACCCCATCAGCATCTACTGCCAGGGCTATATCTAACCTGTCATTAATCACAAAATCAACTCCGTGCTTGTGGCAGATTTCTTTTAGCCTGAGGGCCCTCTCGTAAAAGTCCCTAGTATCCATATCCTTTTCCCTAAGCTGGACTATCCTTGCACCACCCATGATGCTGGCCTCAACTGATTTATAAAAGTCCTTGCCCTTACAGGCCTTTTCATCTGTTACCAGGTAAATAGGATACTTGTACTCTACCTTTTCTACCTCTATCTTGGCTAGGTCTCTAATGGAGTATTGGTTGAACTTATATATGTTGTTCATTACATCTTCCCTATAGCTAGCAATTCCATTATTTTCTTCACTTTCTCTGACAGCTGCCTCTTCACCCGCTATGGACATGGCCAGGATTCCACCAACTGCACTCACTAGAGGGCTAGCACCCCCTCCTAAAAAGCTGCCTGCCAGGGATGTAATCATACAACCTGTGCCTGTAATATATGATAGCAAGTCAGATTCATTATGAATCTTTATAATATATCTACCATCAGTAATAATGTCTATCCTTCCAGTCACAGCACATACACACCTATGGTCTCTTGCAACCCTAAGAGCAGCATCTATGGCCTCTAGACTATCTGCACTGGAATCTACTCCCTTGGACTTGGTATCCATACCTGAAAGAGACATTATTTCCGAGGCATTACCCTTTATGATAGTAGGCTGTACCTCTGCTAGAAGGTCTACTATTGCCTCATTTCTAAACTGTGTTGCCCCTACCCCAACAGGGTCTAAAACTATGCCTATATTGTGGTCATTTGCAGTCTTTCCAGCCTTTATCATAGTTTTAAGGGATGCCCCATTTATAATCCCATAATTTAATACAAGGGCATCTGAAATTCTAGTCATCTGGTCGACCTCTTCAAATCCATCCCCCATTACTGGCGATGCCCCAATAGCCAGGGTCACATTGGCACAATCATTGATTGTTACGTAATTTGTCACCTGCTCTATTAGGGGCTTTTTCTCCCTTAGCTTTACAATGGCCTCACATAGGTCCTCTATCAAGCTTTCCTTATTCAAATTCAGCACCTCCCTGCTAATTCATTTTTAATCTCTTGCCTTATACAAACCAAACCTTGGTCTCAAACCATACCCAGACTTCTGTATATTTCTCCCATCGGATTTGTAGGCCCACATCCCCTTCCTATGTCTAAGGAGTTTTCTATGGCCATGCTTATAAAATCCTTGGCCCTATATACAGACTCTTCTAGGCCATACCCCTTGGCCACATTGGCTGCTATGGCTGACGAAAGTGTACATCCTGTCCCATGAGTATTTTTTGTTTCTATTCTTTGGTGATCATACCTGTATACCCTAGCATCGGCCGTAACTAAAACATCGCAAGGTCTGTCTAAGAGATGCCCCCCTTTTACCAGGACATTCTTTCCGGTATGTCCCGAGATTAGCCTACCAGCCTCTTCCATACTTTCACAGGAGTCTATCAGAAGCCCCCCTCTACCTATAAGGTTTAATATGCAGGCAGCTTCTGCCAGATTGGGTGTAATCAAGTCTACAAGTGGTATTAGGCCTTCTAGCAAGGCCCTCTTGGCCTGACTATTAAGCAGGTCAAAGCCTGATGTCGATACCATTACAGGGTCTAAGACCACAAAGGGTGGCCTGTATATGTCCATGCAATCCCTCACAGCTTCTATAATATCGATTTCTGACAGCATACCTATCTTGACTGCATCCACCTCTATATCCTCAAATACGGCCCTTATTTGGTCCTTAACCATTGATGCAGAAACCCTTTCTACCCTCTTGACACCCAAGGTGTTTTGGGCGGTTATAGCAGTAATGGCTGACATACCATATACTCCTATGGCTGCAAATGTTTTCAGATCGGTTTGAATGCCAGCCCCTCCACTAGAGTCTGAGCCAGCAATGGTCAGAACTTTCTTCATTTCAATCCCTCCTGAACAATTATTAAGTTTCCAGGAAATAAAAAAACATGCACCCTTTGGTACATGCTTAATAATCCTATTATATATTCTTCCTACGTTGGCATTATCCAAATCAGGTTCTAGGGTCAAGGCTCACATCCTTTTCTCAGCCGATTTATCAGCTCCCCTTCTTATTTAATTTTCTAAACCTATAATATCACAAAGCCTAGCTCCTGACAATAAAAGTTTAAATAATTACTTAGTTTATATTATAACAATCCTGCCAGTATAGGCACAGTCAATATGCTGAGTACAGTCGTCAAGAAAACACACTTTGACGAAAATTCTATACTAGTATTATATCTCTCAGCCATTATAGTGGTAAAGGCTGGCGCAGGCAAGGCTGCTGTGAAGAACAATATTGCCAATGGTAGGTTTTGGTTTACATTTATTCCCAGAACCTTAAATATAACTACCATCACAAGGGGTAGCAAAACCATCCTGATTATCGTCAACCTGTAGGCCTCCTTGTCTGTGAACATATTCCTAACATCATACCTTGATAGGGACATACCAACTACCATCATTGATAGCGGAACTGTTAGGTTGGCAACATATGTTACTAGAGTAAGGACAGGCTTTGGTATTGGTATTTGTAGAAAGAATATAAACATACCTACTACTACAGCTATATTCTGCTTAGTGAAGATTATATGCCTAAGCCTTATGTGGTCCTTCAGGTTGTAGTTTAAGGTTATAAGCTTTATACCTAAAGAAAATATTAAGACATTCTGTACTACATTACCCATGGCCATAAGGAAAAGACCATCTTTGCCATATAGGGCATACATAAGAGGGTATCCAACAAAGGCATTATTAGAAAATACCAGAGCGAATATCCAGCTACCTGACTTGCTAGGATTTACTTTCAAAATTTTAGTAGCATAATAGGCTAGGCCAGATAGGACTAGCTGGAATATTAAAATTGCCACCATTACCTTTATAGCATCACCCAATAACCTAGCATCAAAGGGTCTAACCATTGATAGGGCGATTGTACACGGCATACTCACGTCCACTACCAGATTTGTAAGATCATTGATAGATGAATGTGCAACTATCTTCTTTATACCTATTAGGTAGCCCAAAAATAGGAGCATAAATAATATCAGAACATTAGTAAAAACAACTTGCAAAAAAAATCTCCTCTCTTCTCGTAAAATCACCATAGTAGTATAACATATTGCTTTAAATATATCTAGCTAAAAACCAAAATAATTATATGTTTAAGTTTTTTAGTTTTTATAGGCTTATATAATTAGCTGAAGAGAGGAGAATATTTAATTTTCTATTATGGTTTGTAGACCAGTACCCTTAGGGAGTTGATTACCGCTAAGACTGCTACACCAACATCTGCAAAAATTGCCATCCACATATTCGCTATACCAAGAGTACCCAATACCATGACTAATATCTTTATTCCTATGGCAAGGATTATATTTTGCCATGCTATCTTCTTGGTCATCCTAGATATCCTTATAGCCGTTGGTAGCTTGGCCATTTCATCTGTCATTATTACTATATCTGAGGCCTCTATTGCAGCATCAGATCCTATGCCGCCCATAGACAAGCCCACATCTGCCCTGGCTATTACCGGAGCATCATTTATACCATCACCTATAAAGGCAAGTTTGGCCTGGTCTGGCATATCCTTCATCAGGTCCTCAACTATTTCCACCTTTTGGTTAGGAAGGAGATTTGCCTTGTAGCTGGTAAGTCCTAGGTCGTCTGAAAGTTCTTTTGCTACATCTTCACTGTCACCTGTCAGCATAACCAAATTTTCTACACCCAAGCCCTTTAGGTCTGCAAGGGCAGCCTTGATGCCTGGTCTTAGCTGGTCAGCTATTTCTACACAGCCCTTGTATATCGAATCTACTGCAATATATACCTTTGTCGAAGAATTTTTCACTTCCCTATAATCTATATTTTCCGCTTCCATTAGCCTGGCATTACCAGCTAGGATTTCCTGTCCCTGGTAAACTAACTTAATTCCCTGGGCTGGTATTTCCTGGTATGAAGTTAGACTAGTCTTGTCTAGGTCCCTGACTAGGCCAGCCTCTTGGCACCAAGCAAGTATAGACTTGGCGATAGGGTGGTTAGATGAAGATTCCGCTATACAAGCATATACCATTAGGTCCTTTTCATCCACTCCTTCGGCCCTATTTATATTAATTACCTTGAATACTCCCTCTGTAAGAGTTCCTGTCTTATCAAAAACTATAGTCTTAAGTGATATCAGGGCATCAAGGTAGTTACTACCCTTGACCAAGATACCCTTTGAAGATGCAAGCCCTATACCTGAGAAATAAGTCAAAGGTATAGATAATACCAAGGCACATGGACAGGACACTACCAAGAAAATTAAACCTCTATACAGCCAAGTTTTAAAATCCTGGCCCCCAACAAGGGGTGGCAATAGCATAATGGCTATAGCAAGACCCACGACTATAGGTGTATAGTACTTGGCAAATACACTGATAAAGTTCTCTGTATTAGACTTATTGGCGCTGGCATTTTCCACCATATCCAAGATTCTAGCCACAGTAGAATCCTGGTATAACTTTGTTACCTCTATCTCTATAAGTGCCTCCTTATTGATGACACCTGACAATACCTCATCGCCCTCTCTGGCTGACCTAAGAACCGATTCACCTGTAATGGCAGATGTATCGAGCCTGCTTTGTCCCTTGACTATAAGGCCATCAAGAGGAACCCTCTCTCCAACCTTGACTAGAAGTCTGTCACCGACCTTGACCTCTTCTGGTCTTACCTCAACTACCTGTCCGTCAACTATAAGGTTGGCCACCTGTGGGGCTATATCCATCAAGGCCTCTATATTCCTTCTAGACCTACCTACGGCCAATTCCTCTAAGGCTTCACCCACACCATAGAATAGCATAACACCTACAGCCTCAGGATATTCACCTATGGCTGCCGCACCTGAAGTGGCAACAGTCATCAGAAAGTTTTCATCCAAGGCATTACCCTTTATTATATTTCTGACTGCTGCCAGGATAACATCCTTACCAGACAATATATAGGCGGCGGCTAAAAATGCCAGATAAGCCGGATATGGAAGTCCAAGCCTATTACCTATCATGGCTACAGCATATAGTATAATTGCTGCTATCAAAAAGCTATTTGATTCTTTATGCTCATGTCCGCGTTCTGACTTGTCATCCTCTATATGGTCCTTGTCGGTCTGGTCGCTTAGACCTGCCCTAAAGTCTTCGGCAGTCACGGTTCTTCCTGCCAGCTTTAGGCTTATATCCAAGCCTGGCTCTGTATCGTCGATTATACTTATCAACTGGTCGACCACCTGGTCCTGGTCATATCCATCGCCTATATCTACAGTCAACTTCTTATTTATAAAGTTTAGGTTGGCCCTATCTATCTCCTTCCTGGCCTTGACCTTTTCCTCTATAATCCCTGCGCAGTTGGCACAATTTAGGCCCCCCATTGTAACTTCTACTCTAGTCATAACTAACACCTTCCATTCCTAATATTTCAAAAAATAAAATAATCACTAATAGTACATTTCCTTTATATGGTCTAGACCAAAGCTAAATATCTTGTCTATATGTTGGTCGTCTAGCGAATAAAAAACTGTCTTGCCTTCCTTCCTAAGCTTGACCAGCCTAGCCTTTTTCAAGACCCTTAACTGGTGAGATATAGCAGACTGAGTCATATCAAGTAGACTTGCTATATCACATACACACATCTCACTTTCCAAAAGGGCGTATATTATCTTCACCCTAGTAACATCTCCAAATACCTTAAATAGCTCTACCAAATCATATACCATTTCCTCTGTTGGACTGCCTTCCCTTGCGTCTTCAAGCCTATCCTCATGCAGAAAGTACTCTTGGCATAGCTCTATATTATCATCTGTCAACTTCTTAACTGGCATCTTGTCCTCCTTTTAAGCCTGGGACTTATCTTTATTTATAATATCCTAGTTTCAAATCCTATTTCAAAACAAACATATGAACAACTATTCATATGTTTGTTTTATATAATTATAAACCCTTGCTTCCTATATGTAAAGAGTTTTTTTGATTTTTTTGTATTTAAGTGTAGAATGTAGCTACAAAGGGACTAGTCTTAGGAGCTTTTACACTCCTATCAACTAGTCCCCTTATTATTTTTGTTCTATACTTACTTCTTTCTTTGCCCTTACATTATTATATCTATATCTATCTTGCCTTTCTATATTACTAAGACCCTTGCATGCTCTATATACTTGGTTTTTAAGAAAAGTTATAGTTTCTACTGGGTCACTGCATATACTCTCAAGCTTCCTAGTCTAGGTTTAGCTTCTTGTCTAATATATAGTAAGTGATGATGTACTCTACTGCCAATACAATCAAAGACAAGCCCAAGAATGAAAGTAAGAAATGCGATGAATACTGGGTAGCTATTTCAATTACGTCATTCATTGTCTGGCTAATATTTGTCTGGTCAACACTCTGAAGTAGGTTGTAGTATCTAGCATTGAAGGATGAAAACATCGCATCAAGTCCTGCGTATCCAAGCTTTGTCATTATATACTCTGATACTATAGAGAATACAACAAAGAAGCCTATAGCTGATATGTTCTTATGCTTCTTAAATGCTGGCATCTGACCGAACGAAATCGATGCATATATCAGCATTGTAGAAGATATTATTGAAACTAAAATGTGTACAATAGCTAGGACTATAACTAGGTATGTACCAGGCTTCTTAAATGCCATATTAACAACCTCAATAAAACCTTCGTCTACATTACTAAAATTAAAATCACCAATAAAGTATGCTATCAATATCATTACAAGGACTACCACAAATACTGATAATAAATTAAATATTAAAATAGCTATGGCCTTTGACCAAATAATATTATGGGTAGATGTAGGTATTGTAAACATTAGATAGCCCTCATCCCCTAATAGGGAGCGGTTAAACCTAGTAATTGTAAATACCAAAAGACCAACACTAAGCGCTATCATGCCAAACATGCACAGTAGGCCAGAGCTGAAACCTAAAACCTCAAGAGCATCACTGGATGTCTTTATAGTACTAATAAAGGTAATTGAAGCAGCTATTATAATTGCATACAAGACAAAAAAGAACTTGTATATTGACTTTAACTCATATTTTACTAACTTTCTTAACATCTAAATTCCTCCCTAAAAATAGCATCTATAGACTTGCCATACTTTTCTCTCAAGACCTCTGTTTCCTCGTGTAGTACAACACTACCGTCATTTACAAAGATAACCTCATCACATATTGTCTCAATGTCACTGATCAGGTGTGTAACTATCAGAAGACTGCTTTCCTCTGGCAAGTTTGTCAAAATTGTCTTCATAATATACGACCTAGCAGCTGGGTCAACACCAGCTATAGGCTCATCCAAGATATATAGGTCTGCCTGCCTAGACATAACCAAAACCAACTGAACCTTTTCCTTTGTACCCTTTGACAGGTTTTTCAGCTTTTCATTTAAGCCTATCTTCATATCGCTGAACATCTGCTCTGCCCTCTGTCTATCGAAGTCTTCAAATAGGTCCTCAAAGAAGTCCAAAATATCCTTGACCTTCATCCAATTATTAAGGTAGGTTCTTTCTGGTAGGTAGGAAACCATGGCCTTTGTTTCCTTACCAATCTTCTTGCCCCCAACCAGGATTACACCATCTGTTACTGGCATTAGACCATTTATCAATTTTACAAGTGTCGTCTTACCACACCCGTTTGGTCCTAAGAAGCCAACTATTTTTCCCTTTTCTATAGAAAAGGACATATTTTTCAAAACTCTCTTTTTTCCATATGATTTTCTTACCTGGTCTACATATAATACTGTGTTTTCGCTTATAAGCTCTTCCTTATTTATAGCCATCTCTTATTCCTCCTCAAATAATATCTTTTTGTACGCTTCCACTATATCTTCCTTATCAAATCCAAGTGAATATAGGGCCTCAATTGATTCTCTTATCAAAACCTGACTCATCTTGTACCTCTCTTCCTTAATCAAGTCCAAATTATCTGTTACAAACCTGCCCCTAGTCCTCTGGGAAAATACTAAATTCTGATTTTCTAGCTCCTGTAGGGCCCTTTGTATAGTATTCGGATTAATCTCGTATTCACCTGCCAAGGCTCTTACAGGCTCTAGCTGCTGGCCTGGCTGATATACACCCGCTACAATCTTCTTTTTGATAATATCTATAACCTGAAGATAAAGGGGTATATTGTTGTCAAAAACATAAGCCATATACAAACTCCTTTCTGTATCACTGTATTGTTGTACTAATTCTTTAATACAATGATACATCTTTCTATAAAGTATGTCAAGCACTTTTTTTAAAAAAGTAAAAAAACCTAGATATTCATTTTGAATAACTAGGTTTTTCCTATAGAGGCGACATCCAGATTCGAACTGGAGATCAAGGAGTTGCAGTCCACTGCCTTACCACTTGGCTATGTCGCCATACATAAAATTGTACAAAAAAATGGACCATCAGGGGCTCGAACCCTGGACACCCTGATTAAGAGTCAGGTGCTCTCCCAGCTGAGCTAATGGTCCATGTTGTTGGTAGCGGTAACGGGACTCGAACCTGTGACCTTTCGGGTATGAACCGAACGCTCTAGCCAACTAAGCTATACCGCCATATTATATCTCTATGGTGCCTAGAGGCGGAATCGAACCACCGACACGGGGATTTTCAGTCCCCTGCTCTACCGACTGAGCTATCTAGGCAAAGTGGCGGAGAGGGTGGGATTCGAACCCACGGTGCCTCACGACATCACTGGTTTTCAAGACCAGCTCCTTAAACCACTCGGACACCTCTCCACATAAATTATTAATTATATTTGGCTGGGGATGCGGGACTCGAACCCACGGATGCATGAGTCAAAGTCATGTGCCTTACCGACTTGGCTAATCCCCAATATTAATAGTGAGCGTTCAGTACACTCCCCTGCACGGGCCACATCTTGACCCTCTTAAATCTGTTCATACCAGATAAATTTCAAAAATAAACTTGGTGCGGATGAAGGGAGTCGAACCCCCACGCCAAAGGCGCTAGATCCTAAGTCTAGTGCGTCTGCCAATTCCGCCACATCCGCGCATTTTAGTTTATTCTGTTGGTGGAGGATGGTGGATTCGAACCACCGAAGTCGGTGACAACAGATTTACAGTCTGCCCCCTTTGGCCGCTCGGGAAATCCTCCACGTGGAGCTGGTGATAGGAATCGAACCTACAACCTGCTGATTACAAGTCAGCTGCTCTACCGTTGAGCCACACCAGCATATGTGTATTAATGGCGACCTGGAAGGGGCTCGAACCCTCGACCTCCAGCGTGACAGGCTGGCATTCTAACCAACTGAACTACCAGGCCGCATTTATTGGTGGGAGTAACAGGGCTCGAACCTGTGACCCCCTGCTTGTAAGGCAGATGCTCTCCCAGCTGAGCTATACTCCCACTTCTGGAGCGGGTGAAGGGGATCGAACCCTCACAGCTGGCTTGGAAGGCCAGAACTCTACCATTGAGCTACACCCGCATATAAAAGTGACTCCTAGGGGAATCGAACCCCTGTTACCGCCGTGAAAGGGCGGTGTCTTAACCGCTTGACCAAGGAGCCATATTAGTTTGGCACACTTTTTGTAAGTTTTTTAATGGTTGCGGAGGAAGGACTTGAACCTTCGACCTTCGGGTTATGAGCCCGACGAGCTACCAACTGCTCCACCCCGCGATATTGTAATAAGTGGTGCCGAAGACCGGAATCGAACCGGTACGAAAGTATAAGTTTCGCAGGATTTTAAGTCCTGTGCGTCTGCCAGTTCCGCCACTTCGGCAATACATGGCTCCAAGGGTGGGGCTCGAACCCACAGCCTACCGGTTAACAGCCGGTTGCTCCACCATTGAGCTACCTTGGAATATAAATTGGAGGCGACATCCAGATTCGAACTGGAGATCAAGGAGTTGCAGTCCACTGCCTTACCACTTGGCTATGTCGCCTCATAAAATACTATCTGGGGTGGATAAAGAGATTCGAACTCTCGGTCTCCAGAGCCACAATCTGGCGCTTTAACCAACTAAGCTATACCCACCACAATGGTCGAGGTGAAGGGACTCGAACCCCCGGCCCCATGGTCCCAAACCACGTGCGCTACCAAACTGCGCTACACCTCGGCAATAGTATTTTAAAAAAATATGGTGGACCATCAGGGACTCGAACCCCGGACCTACCGGTTATGAGCCGGGCGCTCTAACCAACTGAGCTAATGGTCCACATAAGTAGCGGTAACGGGACTCGAACCTGTGACCTTTCGGGTATGAACCGAACGCTCTAGCCAACTAAGCTATACCGCCATATTAATGATTTTTATTTAATTTCAAAAAATGGTGGACCATCAGGGGCTCGAACCCTGGACACCCTGATTAAGAGTCAGGTGCTCTCCCAGCTGAGCTAATGGTCCACAATTTTGGCAGGGGATGAGGGATTTGAACCCCCGAATGTATGAGTCAGAGTCATATGCCTTACCGCTTGGCGAATCCCCTATATTAATATAAAGTGGTGAGCGCACAGGGATTCGAACCCCGGACACACGCCTTAGAAGGGCGTTGCTCTATCCAGCTGAGCTATGCACCCACATTTATATTGGAGCGGGAAACGAGATTCGAACTCGCGACTTCGACCTTGGCAAGGTCGCGCTCTACCGCTGAACTATTCCCGCTCATTGAAATATAAAAAATAAACTTGGTGCGGATGAAGGGAGTCGAACCCCCACGCCAAAGGCGCTAGATCCTAAGTCTAGTGCGTCTGCCAATTCCGCCACATCCGCGCATTTTAGTTTATTCTGTTGGTGGAGGATGGTGGATTCGAACCACCGAAGTCGGTGACAACAGATTTACAGTCTGCCCCCTTTGGCCGCTCGGGAAATCCTCCACGTGGAGCTGGTGATAGGAATCGAACCTACAACCTGCTGATTACAAGTCAGCTGCTCTACCGTTGAGCCACACCAGCATATGTGTATTAATGGCGACCTGGAAGGGGCTCGAACCCTCGACCTCCAGCGTGACAGGCTGGCATTCTAACCAACTGAACTACCAGGCCGCATTTATTGGTGGGAGTAACAGGGCTCGAACCTGTGACCCCCTGCTTGTAAGGCAGATGCTCTCCCAGCTGAGCTATACTCCCACTTCTGGAGCGGGTGAAGGGGATCGAACCCTCACAGCTGGCTTGGAAGGCCAGAACTCTACCATTGAGCTACACCCGCATATAAAATTATGACTCATAGGGGATTCGAACCCCTGTTGCCGCCGTGAGAGGGCGGAGTCTTAACCACTTGACCAATGAGCCGCATGCCGACCTCGCCTAGTCAAGGCTTGTTTCAATCACTACTGTTTTGAACAAGTATTATAATATCAAAATTGCCCTTAAAAGTCAATAGCTTTTTCAAGAAAAATTTGTATCCCTATAGTTTTTTCGTAAAATGACTTTTTAATCAACCTTAGACGCTGGAAAAGCCTATACTTTCTCATTTGCTGAAAAGTGTGTTCGCCTATTATCTACACTCTACGACTAAAATTATAAAGATTGTCTTAAGAATATATTATATTTCCGTTAAAGTACTTTTACTTGTTCCTATTTTGGTCTATAATTTTTATGTAATTAAGGAGGGTATTAATATGAAAAAGGTATTAATAATGACCGCCTCTACTGGAGGGGGCCACAATAGGGCTGCAAAGGCCATTATTGAAGAATTAGAAAATAGGACCTACCAGGGTCATAATATAGAATGTAAGATTATTGATAGTTTCAAGCTAGTAAGTACTGCCATGGACAAGCTGATATCAGATGGTTATGAAATATCAGCCAAGTATACCCCATCAGCATATGGACGCATGTACAAGCTATCTGATAAGAAATTTTTTGCCATAAATGAATTTAAGAGCAATCCTATAGCCTTGATACTTGCAAGGAAGTTTAAAAAACTGATACTTGAGGAGGAGCCTGACCTAATAATAGGTACCCATGCCTTTCCGCTAGTAGCCCTAAGTAGGCTAAAAAGGGGAGCCAGGGGTGAGGACCTAGAGGATGCCTTCTCAGAATTTGTGGCCAAAACTAATGAAGATGAGTACAACTTCCCACCACTTATATCTGTCTTGACTGACTATACAGCCCATTCAGCCTACCTACAGAATGAAATAGACTACTATATATGTGGAGATGAGTATGTCAAGGAGCTCCTTATAGAGGATGGTATAGAAGAATCAAGGGTAATGCCTTTTGGTATTCCTGTAGAAAAGTCTTTCCTAGAAAATAGGCCTAGGGACCTAGTTCTTAGAGAATTGGGCCTAGACCCAGAAAAGAAGACCATCCTTTTGATGGGTGGTAGCTTTGGGGCTGGTAATATTAAGGGCACTCTTGAGGATATTTGCCAAATAGACAGGACCTTCCAGGTCCTAGTTGTAACAGGAAGAAATGCCCACCTAAAGAGGTCTCTTGAAAGAAGGATAGAAGACTATAATGGCAATATTGATATAAAGATAATAGGCTTTACAAGGAATATGAACGATATTCTTCCAGCCATAGATATCCTGATCACTAAGCCAGGTGGTCTGACTACTACAGAGGCCCTTTTAAAGGATGTACCTATGGTCATACCATACTTTATCCCTGGTCAGGAGGGTGAAAACCTAGACTTCCTAACTAACTGTGGTGTTGCCATAAGAACTACTAAAAAGTTCTCTATTAAGTCTGTTATAAAGGTCCTACTTGACCATCCTGAAAGACTTGAAAGGATGAAGGACAATATTAGGCTGATTAAAAAGCTAAACTCTGCTGAGAATATAGCAGACCTAGCCCTAGAAATATTTGATAGGTCAAATGTTGACTACCAGTCTATACATTTAAAACAGAACCTATTGACCAAGATAGAAAACAGCATGATGATCAGTAAGAGTGCTATAGTAAAAGCCTGGTCGACATACTCCTTATAAATAGAAAATAGCGTTGAAAGAGAATTTATTTTCCCTATCAACGCTATTTTTTTTACTGAATACACCCCATATCAATGCCACTCACTAAGAGATAATTTTATTATTAATATTTTTTATTTACTTATATAAAAATTTATTATATAAGTATATTCCAATCAATATCAAAATCACTCCTCTGACAGCATAGTTTACCCCTTTATACAAACTATGTTCTTTGGGTATAAGTCTATCAGTAGCTATTGCTAAAATACTACAAGCGATTACTATAAGTTTTATATCCATAAAATCACATCCTTAACTATATTACTAGCTAAATACAGCCTGAATTTAATAAAACCCTTTATAAAATTTTATACACAAAAACCTTTTTATTTTATATAAATAATATCAATATAAACTGTTTTTGTCAAGTATTATTTCTGACTATTTCAAATATTTATTTAGTATTAACGTAATTTTTTTCATAAACAATTATATTTATCATATATCTTAGAATATTATCGATGTTTTTACAAACTTCTAATCTCTTTCAATTCTTTTTCTACATCCTTAGATACAGAGTTTTCTCCGCCCACTATTATTATGTTTTTTATATCACGGTTATTTCTAATATATTCCTTAGTGTCAGAATTTAATTTATTTGCTTTTGTAAGTAAAATTGCAGCATTATTTTTTGTTGCTAAAGGAGTTGATGCTAAAGCATCTGAATAATTTTCTCCATTTGTAATAATGATTGTGTTTATATCTATATTTAAATTCGTTTTAAATCCCTTCGCAATAGAAACTGCTGTCTGATATCTATCCCTTCCTGAAAAACGAATCTTTTCTTGATAATCTGGAACTGAAGATTTACCACCAAAAGCAATTTCAACAATACCGTCTAAACTTCCTTTCATTAAATCCTTAGTAAGTGGATATAGAGGTAACATTGTTTCCTTCCCCTTGTTATATTTATAAATAAAAGGAGATGCTGCAATTGCATCTGAGAAATTAAATCCATTATAAACAGCCGCTAAATCACCATTTATATATTTGTAATTTAAATCCTTTATTTCTAAATTTACCATCCTAGCAGTTTCATATCTATTTTGTCCAGATAATCTAATAAGTCTTTGTCCTAGTTTATCTTCTATATTTTTTGATATAGATGATTCACCACCAACTATATAAACCTTATTTATAAATAAGTTAGATAGGTAGCTATTTGTTATTTCTGGTAGTCTTTCCTTTGAAGTAAACACTATTGGTATATTATATTCGCTCGCAAGTAACCCCCCTGATATCGCATCTGCGAAAGAATCTCCACTTGTCAGTACAACGTATTTTAGTTTAATAGATTCGTCACTACTAAACAATTGCTGGTTAATATTTACAGCTGTCTCGTATCTATCTTTACCTGATATTCTGGTTACGTTTAATTCCTTGCTCTCATCTTTAAAATTGTTCCTACTGTTATCAGCCAATGACATATCACTAAGACTAACCATTGACATTGTCAAAATTGTAGACATTAGTATTAATTTTGTACGATTTAGTTTCATTTTATGTTCCAATCTCCTTCATAAAATACAATGCTTTTGGCAGAATATTTTAATATTTAAAATATGATTTTTTGATACAATTGCGACATTTTTACCCTATTTTAAATGTACAATCTACTTTTTACTATGAGGCTCGTAGTAGTCCTCTTCATAATCAAATTGAAAGTTTCTAGCATTATTCCTAAATACACTGGTATCATTGACCCTCTTGTATCTAGAAGTCTTGCCTAATTTACTTGCCTTGGTCCGGTTGTGTCTCTTCTTGACTACCAGCCCCAGGGCCTTGTTTTCATCATATTCCTTAGCCATATTTCTAACCCTCTCTTGGTCCAAGCTATACTGATCCAAGCAGGCCAGTGCTATCTCCAACTCCTGGTCTAGGTCCATCATATCTCTCTTCTTCCCTCTAGGGCCTTTGAAATCGTCACATCGTCCGCATACTCTAGGTCCCCGCCTACTGGTAGACCATGGGCTATCCTAGTAACCTTAATCCCCATAGGTTTTACTAGCCTGGAAATATACATAGCCGTGGCCTCTCCCTCAATAGTAGGGTTTGTAGCCATGATTATTTCTTTGACACTACCATCGCCCAGCCTTGAAATCAGTTCCTTGATATTTAGCATATCGGGTCCAATTCCATCCATAGGTGATATAACCCCATTTAAGACATGGTAACGACCACTGTAGTCCTTGGTTCTCTCCATTGCTGCCACATCTCTTGGGTCCTCAACTACACATATAGTGGACGGGTCCCTATGACTGTTGGCGCATATAGGACATACCTCTGAATCAGAAATATTACAGCAGACACTACAATACTTTATTTCATTTTTAACATCTACCAGGGCCTTGGATAGGCCTGTTACATCCTTTATATCCATATTGATAACGTGAAAGGCTAGCCTCTGGGCTGTCTTCCTTCCTATGCCTGGTAGCTTTGAAAATTCATTTATGAGCCTGTCAATCGGCTCGCTATAATTCTCCATACTCTTCTATCACCTTCTAAATCCCCACTAGCCAACTAGAAAGGTAGGTTCATACCACCTGTTAGCTTGCCCATCTGAGACTTTTGTAGCTCATCTATTTCTCTCATGGCCTGGTTTACAGCACTCATTACTAGGTCCTCTAGCATTTCTATATCATCTGGGTCCACTACCTCAGGCTTGATGTTGATTGCTACTACTTCCTTCTTACCGTTTACCTTTACAACTACTGCTCCACCACCTACAGAAGCTTCTAGCTCCTTGGCTTCTAGCTCCTCTTGGGCCTTCTGCATATCCGCCTGCATCTTTTGAGCCTGCTTAAGTAGGTTATTCATGTTCATTCCACCCGGCATTCCTCCGCCAAATCCACCTTTTTTAGCCATTATCTTTTCCTCCTAAATTTACACTTTTTTTCATTTATATTCAGCTTATTATTCTCTTAAGCCTTATTCACCCTTTATTTCTAGGGTATCACCTAGAACATCCTCAAGTAGGACCTCTTCTGGACTCTTTTCATCTTCTACTGGGTCTTCCTGGTCAAAATTCATATTTTTCATATCAGTCAACTTGATAAACCTCAGGTCAATCTTTAGACCACATATCCTGGATAAGGTATCCTGTATATAGGCCTTGTTGGCCTCTTCTTCCAACCTCTCTATAGCAAACTCAAACTTATCTTCCAATATTATATAGAGTATGCCATTTTTATATCTTAGACCCTGCTTTTGTATTAAAAAGGCCCTTAGGGGCATCTTCTTATCCGCCTTCATCTGGTCTAGGAACCTGTCCCAGTTTTCATTTATAAGGGCTAGGTCCTCATCGTCTATTATATCAAATTTATCAAGGCTGTCCAGACTTGACTTTGTCACAGGATCCTGACTAGAATATACCTGGCCTGGTAACTGGTTGGCTGCCTGGGCCTGGGCAAGCTGGTTTATCTGGTCTGAAGACAGGTTGGCATTTATACTAATCCTACCATCTTCAACCAACTTTTCTAGCTTTTCCAACCTCTTTGACAGGGCCTGGTCTGACTGGTCCATAGCTGGCGATGCTAGCTTCATTATATATATTTCCAGGGTCATCCTCTGGTTTGTAGAAAATCTCAGCTTTTCAGATAGGTCTGACAGGATAGTTAGTATCCTAATAATTTCCTCTGTATCTATTCCACCTGCGAGGCCAAGTATTTCCTGGACTTGGTCCTTGGTCAAGTCAACTAGGTCACTTGCCTGTCCGAAGATTTTGACCATCATCAAGGACCTGAAAAAATCTGTGATATCCTCAACTAGGAGCCTTAGGTCCTTACCCCACATAAAATAGTCCTCTATCATCTCCATAGACCTACATACATCCGCATCTATTATGGCCTTGGCCATTTCTAGTAATTGACCTGGATCGGATCCACCTAGCAGGTCTAAAACCTGGTCCCCTGTCAGACTACTACCGCCAAAGGATAGGCACTTGTCTAGGATACTTAGAGAATCCCTGACTGATCCTTGGCCATTTCTGGCTATTATCCTAAGGGCATCCTCGTCTATGTCTATAGACTCACTCTGGCATATGCTCCTCATCCTATCTATTAGGTCACCTACAGATACCCTCTTGAAGTCAAACCTCTGACACCTAGATAGGATAGTTGCTGGAATCTTGTTGGGCTCTGTAGTTGCCAGTATAAAGATAACATATGAAGGCGGTTCCTCCAGGGTTTTTAAAAGGGCACTGAAGGCCCCCTGTGATAGCATGTGAACCTCGTCTATTATATATACCTTATACTTGGAGTTAGCTGGTGTATACTTAACAGTATCCCTCAACTCCCTAATATCATCTACACTATTGTTGGATGCTGCATCTATTTCTATAACATCTAGGTTTGATGAATCCAAAATAGACTGGCAGCTTGGACACTGGTTACAAGGGTGGTCTTGGTCACCGGCCTGACAGTTCACTGCCCTAGACAGTATCTTGGCCGTAGTAGTCTTACCAGTACCCCTAGTCCCACAAAATAGGTAGGCATGACTCATACTATTTTCTTTTATCTGATTTTTAAGAGTCCTGACGATATGATCCTGACCGATTACATCATCAAATACTAGTGGTCTATATTCCCTATACAAGGCCTTGTGCATAATGTCCCTCCAAAAAAAATAACAACCCCATTAATGGGATTGTAAATTTATATGTTTAAACTGCACACCATCCCTCGACAAGTACCTACAACCGTTGCTCGTGTAGTTGGCTCCGCACAGGCGTCCCCAAGTCACATGAAAGTGACCACTTACCGCTGCTTTCTTCCGAATCTGACGGGATTCATGGGCTTCCATTGCTTGGGACCCATGCATCAACACTACTTGCACGAGACTGCATTACAGGTAACTTGCCTCCGGATGGAATTCAACCTCGCTAAAGCGGATTGCGAGTTACAGGGCACCGCTAACTCCCCGTCTAGTACAGCAAAATTATAACCAAAATTAATTTAATTATTGATTAACATATCTACATTTAAATCTCGTTAACCATTAAGATGAAACTTACCTTTGTAAATTTTAAGTGCTTGACTTACATTAGTCAAGACATAACTAATGATACCATATGCGAGACAAATATTCAATATTTTATTTTAGCTTTAACCGACCTAGCTTATCGGTAGGTCATGACTATATGAAAACTTTTCCAACTTTTTGTTGACAGTGTATTTTTTTAATGATAGAATTAATAAAAAATATAGAAAAGGAGAAGCATTATGAAAATATCAAAAAATACTATTACAAACAAAAATATAGAAAATAATTCTGCCAACCTTTTCTATTATTATACTTATTAGAGAGTCACATTAGATTTAGTGGCTCTATTTGCATTTGTCAAGGAGCCTCTAATGATGTGTTTGTTTTTTACGACTCCTTACAGTGCAAACTAGTAAGGAGTTTTTTATTTTCATTTGTCGACAAAAAATAAAAAACACAAATATTCTATTTAAAACAAGGAGATATATTTATGTTTAATTTAGTACAACATCGAAAACCAAGTAAAAAGGAAGCTGTCATTAGCATCTTAATAGTATTTTTTATCCTGGGCTTTCCAATGATAGCCATAAGGGATATGGTTCCCCATATCCCTATCCTACTTGCTCTCATTTGCCTTATAGTCTATGGACGTGCCAGGGGCATATCGTTTGACAAGATGCAGGACAGTATGGCTGAGTCAGTTCATACCAGCATGGGGGCTATTTACCTTTTTTTCTTTATAGGAATATTGGTTACTGCCCTTATGATATCTGGTGCCATACCCAGTCTTATCTACTTTGGCCTGAATATTATTTCGTCTAAGACCTTTTACCTATCAAGCTTCTTGGCTACTGCAATAATTGGTATTGCTATAGGATCTAGCTTGACAACTGTAGCAACTCTAGGAGTTGCCCTTATGAGTATTTCAAATGCCTTTGGTCTTAACCCTGCAATTACAGCTGGTGCTATTGTATCCGGTGCCTTTTTTGGCGACAAGATGTCTCCCCTATCCGATACCACAGGTATAGCTGCCAGTATAGTAGGGATTGACTTATTTGACCACATTAAAAATATGATGTATACGACCATTCCGGCCTTTATAGTCTCTGCAATAGCCTTTACCCTTATGTCCCTAGGACAAGATGCAGCTTCTTTAGATGGGATAGAAAGCTTTCGTTCCTCTATTTTAGCTACTGGCCTAGTTCACCCTTACTCACTGCTAGCCTTTGGTGTCCTAATCCTGCTTTCAATCAAGAGGATACCTGCCGTCTTGACCCTTATATACACTAGCCTAGCTAGTCTCTTGATTAGCAAGCTCCACTCTTCATATAGTATGGGCCAACTAGCCAAATTTTTCTTTGATGGCTTTTCTATGGATGGTCTTAGTCAAGATATAGGGTCCCTGGTGAGCCGTGGCGGTATCAGCAGCATGTTCTTCACCATGACTATTGTAATCTTAGCCCTAAGCCTCGGAGGTCTTTTATTCGGCCTAGGTATCATACCAAGCATCCTAAACAGCTTGAACCAAGTATTGGATAGTCCCTCTCGTGTCAGCACATGTGTAGTCGCGACTGCCCTGGGTGTTAACCTGATAGTGGGCGAGCAATACCTTAGTATCCTCTTGGCAGGTAAGACCTTTAAGCCTATATACGACCAATTGGGCCTACATCCAAAAAATCTGTCCAGGACTCTTGAGGACTCTGGAACTGTCATAAATCCCCTTGTACCCTGGGGAGTTTGTGGTGCCTTTTCTACCAGCATGCTAGGAGTGGCTACCCTAGCCTACCTTCCCTTTGCCATTTTTTGCTACACCAGCCTTATACTTACTGTCATTGTTGGACTTACTGGCCTTACTATGACTAGGTCAGACGTCCTTCCTTAGGACTATAAATAAGGCCCCATTTTTTAGTTTGCCCCCAGGACCTTCCTACCATTAAAGTTCTCTTATCCTTTCTCTATATGTATGTATCCAGGTGCCAGCTGATAGGCTGGCACCTGGACGTATTCAAAGTCATCTTCCAAGAGTGTCTCTACACATTAGACAAAATAAAAGGGAGGGCTATACAGGTATTATCGGCTCTATGTCGAATAACAACTGTAAGCAAAAATGAAAATGGGAATAGAGTTTATAAAAAAATGGACTAAAACTAAAGTTTATCATAAGCGCAAAAAAGATTTAGTACATAGAATAAAATTTGTAATGGCGGTATATTCAGATCCAGCATGAACAAGAATAGTAGGACCAACAATGGTTTATATAGACCGTGCTAGGGGAGTCATTATAAGTGGAATGATCAATTTCACACCAAGGATAAGTGTAAGGTTCTATTGGATAGGGCCTCAGTAAGGAGGGTTTATTATGTTAAGAGTAATAATTATTATCTTGGCTTTTCTTATAGCAGTATTTATATGGTTACCAAACTCTTTGAAAAGTCCATTTATAATAAAGAATGAAAAAATAATATTGACAATATTATTCACTATTTTATCTATAGTAAGTATATATTATATAACATAATTAGGAAAGAATCATGACAACCCGTCCAACGGATGGTTTACAGGTTGTAT
>NZ_CDRRTB010000017.1:0-22410 GCF_977045075.1 Peptostreptococcus sp.
CATCGGCATCTAGGTGGTTGGTAGGCTCATCTAGTAGCAGTAAGGATGGCTTACTAAGAAGGAGTTTTGCTAGTAGTACCCTAGTTTTTTCCCCTCCGGATAGGACATTTACAGGCTTGTTCATTTCCTCGTCACTAAATCCTAATCCCTTTAGGGTTCCCCTTACCTCACTCTTATAGGCATAACCATTTTTCTTTTCGAATTCCTCGTATTTTTTTCCATAGGTATCCATGGCCTTTTTTAGCTGGTCTCCTGATGAAGACTCCTTATCAGATAGGCTTGCTATCTGGTGTTCCAAGCTTCTTAGTTCCTCCTCTGCCTCTATCAGGTCTGAGAACACTGAAACCACTTCATCATATATGGTTTTTTCAGAATAGAAATTTGTATTCTGCTCTAGGTAGCCAAGCCTACAGTTTTTAGAGGTAAATATATCCCCCTTATCGTGGGGAAATATACCTGTTATTACCTTAAATAGGGTAGTTTTTCCCGTACCATTTACCCCTACTATACCTATCTTATCCCCCTCATTTACCGAGAAGGAAATATCCTCCAGTATGGTCTCTACTCCAAAGCTCTTGGATACATTATTACACGATAACATTATCATAGGTCCACCTCCATCCTAACCCTGGTCGATCTTTAGGTTAGGAAGGGCATTTAGGGACATGCCATCCCTCCTACCTGCCATATATCTATAGTAACCTGCACAGGCTATCATGGCAGCATTATCTGTACAAAGTACAAGTGGTGGATACCTCAAGTCTATCCCCTCCTTGGCGCATAGGTCTGCCATCTGGTCTCTTAGCCCAGAGTTTGCTGCAACTCCACCTGATAGGGTAATAGTCTTATAGCCCTTATCTTTGCAGGCCTTTATAGCCTTGTCGGTCAAAACATCGACTACTGCTGCCTGGAAGGATGCACATACATCCTCTGGGACTATTTCTATATTCTTCATTTTCATTGAATTTAAGTAATTCAATACAGAAGACTTGAGACCACTAAAGCTAAAGTCATATCCCGCTTCATGGATACAGGCCCTTGGAAAATCAATTGCCTTTGGATTGCCCCTTTTAGCTAACCTATCCACTATAGGTCCACCTGGGTAACCTAGATTCATAGCCCTTGCAACCTTATCGAAGGCCTCACCTGAAGCATCATCCTTAGTTTTGCCCAATATTTCATACTTGCCATAGTCCCTTACCTCCACTAGATGGGTATGTCCTCCTGAGACTATCAAGGTAATAAATGGTGGCCTTAGGTCCTTGTGCTCGATGTAATTAGCTGAAAGATGGCCCTCTATATGGTTTACTCCAACAAGTGGCTTACCTAGTCCAAAGGCCAGGGCCTTGGCATAAGATAGACCAACTAGTAGGGCCCCCACTAGGCCAGGCCCATATGTAACTGCTACATGATCGATATCAGTAAGAGTTAAACCTGCTGTATCAAGTGCTTCCTGGACCACTGGGTCTATATTTTCTATATGCTTCCTAGACGCCACTTCTGGCACTACCCCTCCGAACTTTTTATGTATATCTATCTGGGTAGAAATGATGTTGGCAAGTACCTCCCTACCATTTCTGGTAATGGCACAGGCTGTCTCATCACAGCTACTCTCTATAGCTAAAGTTATAATATCACTCACCTATTAAAACACCTCCCTGAGCTGTTTCCACATTATTATTGCATCTTCCCTATTGTTTGAATAGTATTCCTTCCTGACACCACCTGCCAAGAAGCCATACTTCTTGTATAGGCCTTGAGCTACAAAATTACCAGCCCTTACCTCTAGGGTTATGGATGCAATTTTATCCTTGTCACACATGGCAATTAGGGCTTCTATAAGACCATTACCAATCTTTTTCCCCCTAAATTCCTTGTGAACTGCCACATTTGTAATATGGGCTTCATCTAATATATACCAGGCTCCAACGTAGCCCACTATCCTTCCATCATCATCCTCTGCCACAATATATCTAGATAGCTTGTTTTTTAGCTCTCCCCTAAGGGCACTATAGGACCAAGGGTCCTCAAAGGCAGAAATCTCTACCTCATAAACACCATCTATATCATCTGCAGTCATCCTCCTATAAATCATTCTTCATAGCCCTCTGCTTTTCTTCATATTGAACCTCTGCCTGTGACTTCCTAATATACATAGGCAGTATATCATAGCAGGTATGGATGTCTTGACCCTTCTTATACTTATGCGAGGCGCAGGCACACACACTGGCTGCCCTAGATACATTGGTATTACTAGACGCCAAATTTATGTTCGGTCCCAAGTCTTTTAACCTGTCCCTATACTTATTTATGCCTTCACCTAGGAAAATAATTTTTCCATCAAGGCCTCTTACTTCCTCTATTAGGTTATCTATATCTACTACCCTTATATCCCTAAGAATTTCTGGGGCTTGTCCAGAGCTTTCGTATATGGCCGAATACACCTGACTACCCTGGGCATCCAAGATTGGCACTAGTCTAGCCTTACCATCAGATAGGTTATAGGCCAAGCTTTCAAGGGAATTCACCCCTACTATTGGAAGATTTCTTACATGACCAAGGGCCTTAACAGTAGCCATTGCTATCCTTATACCCGTAAAGGATCCTGGACCTATACATACTGCCAGAAGGTCTACATCGTCTATACTCATATTGGCCAGTTGGAACAAATTTTCCAACATGGGCATTAGCTTTTGTGAGTGGGTCCTCTTGTCATTTATCACAAGTTCTCCCAACAAGTCCCCATCTGACCATAGGGCCACGCTAGCAGCCCTAGTTGAAGTATCTAAACCCAAAATAATCATCCTCTAGCAACCTCCTCTACTAGACTCTTATAGGCCTGGCCCCTGGGCGAAAATTCTAGGCGCCTTCCCTCATCTTCATACTTTATATTTATATCCAACCTCTCATCAGGTAATATATCCTCTATTATCTGAGACCACTCAATAATACAGACCCCTTCAGAAGCAATATATTCCTCAAAGCCTATATCGTACATCTCATCACTTGAACCGATCCTATATACATCAAAGTGGTTTAGCTTTAACCTACCATCCTCGTATTCATTGACTATAGTAAAGGTAGGGCTAGTTATATCTTCTCTTATGCCTAGACCAAGGGCAATAGACTTAGTAAGGGCAGTCTTACCTGCACCCAAGTCACCATTAAGGCACAAGATAGCCCCTGGAAATAAAAACTTCCCTATCTTTTCTCCTAGACTGGAAGTGGCTTTTTCATTTTCTAGATAAATACTCTTCATATAGCCTCCTTATATATCAAATAATATTATTATACCACTAATAGACTCTATCTCACAAATAAATATGCTCAAAAAGACACTACCCAAGTCTATACGCCTCCAAACTCATTAAAATTTGGAAGCCCTAGACTCGGGTAGTGTCTCATTTATAAATATTATAATCAATATATGTTTATCAATCTTATGGTCCAGATGAGTGCTGATGACTCATACCTGGACTAGTAGGCTATAATTATCCTACTTACTCGCATTTCTTGCTGATAGCATGCAAGCAACAGCTATAGAAACTAGCTTAGCAGACTCTCCATCAGACCTAGAGCATACAACGATTGGCACCTTTGCACCAACAACAATACCACCGAATGTCCATCCGCCTAGGTACTTAGCTGTCTTTAATAATACGTTACCTGCTTCTATTGCTGGAACTATTAGTATGTCTGCATGACCTGCAACTGGGTCATCTATACCCTTTACTTCAACAGCATGTAGGTCAACAGCATTGTCTATCTGTAATGGTCCACTTACTACACAGCCCTTTATTTCACCCTCATGGTTCATTCTCTGTAGGGCAACTGCATCTACTGTAGCTGGCATCTTTTCATAGTACTTTTCCTTAGCACAGATCATTGCCACCTTTGGTAGTTCATTTCCTAGGGCATGGGCAACATCTACAGCATTTTCTATGATACCCTTCTTCTGTTCAATATCTGGTGATATAAGCATGGCACCGTCAGAAGATAGGTAGTACTTATCCCTGTTTTCGTTGAATAGGATACCAACATAGCTTAGAGTCTTACCAGTTCTAAGGTTGTTCTCCTTCTTTACTACTGCCTTAAGAATTACAGAAGTATCTATCAGACCCTTCATTATTAAGCTAGCCTTACCAGCAGTAACCTGGTCAACAGACTTCTGGGCAGCATCTGCCAAGTTATCTGCATGTACCAGTTCCATATCGGATATATCTAAGTTACCTTCCTTGGCAACATCTGTGATGATATTTTCATCACCAACTAGGATCGCCTTTGTAAATCCTAGATCAACCGCATTTCTTAAAGATTCTAATGTGGCTAAGTCGTGTGGGGCCGCAACTGCTACTGTCTGAATTGCATTACCAGTTTTTTCCTTAGCTAAATTAATAAAATAATCCTGATTTATCATTCTATACACTCCTATAACATAATTCTTATTATTGTAGGTCATTCAAAAACCACTCGTTATATATATTTTAACATATTTATAGAACAATAGTAACGTTTTCTTGAATTTTTTTGTAAATTTTTGTATTTTTTAACATTTTGTTTACATTTATAAACTTTTTCTATTGTTTTACTTATTAAAATATATCTAGACTCTCCTAAAATAGAGTAGATAGCTATAATTTTCTTCCCAAACAGCTAGTTGTACCCATATCCTATGATTACTACATCAACTAGAAAAGGGACCCCTGACAGGATCCCCTATAATTGAGCCTATACAGGCCCTAATTTTTTATATATTTATTCAGCGTTTTGCTTCTGGTATTCTTCATAAGCATATAGGGCAGCACCTATAGCACCAGCCATCTGAGAATCTGGAGATATCAAGATATCACATTCTAATTCTTCATTAAGGGCCCTTACTATACCCTTGTTCTTACTAACACCACCTGTCATGGCAACAGGAGTCTTTAATCCACCTCTCCTCGCCAAACTAGCAACTCTAGTAGCAACAGAAGCATGTATACCTCTTATAATATTCTCTAGTGGAATCTTCTTAGCCATACATGATATAACCTCTGACTCAGCAAAAACTGTACATGTAGAACTGATTGGTGTTACTTCCGTAGACTTGGCATCTAACTCACCTAGTTCATCTAGCTTAACATCCAATACGCCAGCCATAACTTCTAGGAATCTACCTGTACCAGCCGCACACTTATCATTCATCAGGAAGTTTACAAGACCACCCTTGTCATTTAGCTTAAGTATCTTTATATCCTGTCCACCAATGTCTATGATAGTTCCAACTCCACCGAAGATGAATCCACCACCTTTGGCATGACAACTAAGCTCACTAACGGTCTTAGCAGCATTTTCATAACTATTTCTACCATATCCAGTTGATACGATTAGGTCTATTTCATCAAAAGCCTTTCCTGCCTTACCAAGTACCTCTTCTATAACTAGGTCAGCTCCCTTAGTACCAGCACCTAGGCTAACTACACCTTCACCTACAACTTCCTTACCATCCTTCATTATCACACACTTTGATGATGTTGATCCAATATCAATACCCATTGTGTATACACTGCTCATTTTAAAACGCCTCCTGTACTCCTATATAATTTGTTTAGATTAAATATCGTCGATAGATTTTAACAATTTATTTAATACCCATTTTTTTCAAAATATAAATTTATTTCTTAACATTTTATGCGAAATTTAATTCTCTGCAATCGTTAATCATTGATAATTAAAAAACAATATCAAGGATTATTTTTAAACCCATCTCCTCGTCAATTATATCATATAAAAGGCCCCACTTTCAATAATATTATTGAAAATAGGGCCTCTTGTAAACTTTTAATTAAATTACTACTTATGGCTTAAGCTAAATTATTTTTTATCAATTTTTCTATCTTTTTATAAAGTGGTATAGTGATTATTGACAATAATATACCCTTAATTAGGTTAAATGGTGCTATAAACCAAAGAACGAATGATAATAGGTCCTTTACGTTTGGATTGATAGCTGTACCCATGCCTATTATAGCATCTAGTCCCATGAACTGACCATAAAAAGGTAGCATCACAAAGTAGTTCATAGATGTACCTATAATAACCATGGCTATTGTTCCTAGGGCAAGCCCCTTTACCAAAGTCTTTATGCTCTTGTCCTTCTTATAAACAAAAGATGCAACAACTACAAATGAAGATCCTACTACGATATTGGCGATTTCACCAACACCTCCTGTGCTAGTTGCTGTGATTAGGTGAAGGAAGTTCTTCACTGCTTCAACTGCAAAGCCTGCCACTGGTCCCAGGGCCAAGCCTGCTACTATTGCTGGCATATCTGATAGGTCAAGCTTCAAAAAACCAGGGAATAGTGGTATTGGCATTTCTAAAAACATCAATGCATACGCTATCCCAGCCAATAGGGCTACCTTAACCATATTAATTGTAGACACTCTTCTCTTCTTTAAACTTACTGAATTAACCTTTTCCATTTTATCCTCCTATTTTTCGAGGGAAAAATAAAATTCCTGGAGAAAATATCCCCAGGAATAACAACTTCATCACAATATACATTGTTATAAAATACTTCTCTCATCCAGACTTTACTGTCGGCTTTGGAATTTCACCAAATCAGCTTGCGCTCGCGGGCTATACCGCCGGTAGGGAATTTCACCCACCCCCGAAGATTAATTATATTTAATTACAAGTTCATTATATAAGATACCTGACTAAATGTCAATCTTTTTCATTAAGATTTTAATCCTACTTGTCCTGGCTAACATCCCTCATGGAGAGAGACACCCTTCCCTTGTCCTTGTCTATTCCTATAACCTTTACCTTGACTATGTCTCCAACTGTAAGTAGGTCTGATGCATTTTTTACCCTCTTGTTTGATATCTTTGATATATGGACTAGTCCATCATTTTTTATACCTATATCGATAAAGGCTCCAAAGTCTACTACATTCCTAACCGTACCATTCAAGACCATGCCCTCTTCTAAGTCCTCTAGCTGCATTACATCCTTTCTAAGGATAGGCTTTACTCCACTCTCCCTGATATCCCTACCAGGCTTTTTAATTTCTTCGATAATATCATTTAGGGTTGCCTTGCCTACCCCTACATCTGAGCTAAGCCTGTCTATCCCATATGCCTTTACCTTCTTATCTAATTGGTCTAGATTTGATACCCCTACGTCATCTAGAGTGTAGCCTAGTAGGTCTAGCATGGCTAAGCAGGCCTCGTAGGACTCTGGATGAACACCTGTATTATCCAGTGGATTTTTGGCATTAGGAAGCCTTATAAAGCCGGCGGCCTGTTTAAAGGCAGCCGGTCCTAGCCTCTTTACATTCTTAAGGTCATTTATATCTTCAAAGTCTCCATTCTCATTCCTATAGGCAACTATATTCTTGGCAAGACTAGAAGATATACCTGCAACATGCTCTAGTAGGGAATATGATGCTGTATTTGCATCTACACCAATCTGGTTAACAGAGTCTTCTACTACCCCATCCAAGACCTCAGTTAGTCTCTTTTCATTTACATCATGCTGGTACTGGCCTACACCTATACTCTTAGGTTCTATCTTTACTAGCTCAGCCATTGGGTCTTGTAGCCTTCTTGCTATTGATATGGCCCCTCTTATAGATACATTTATATCTGGGTGCTCCTCATTGGCCAGCTTGGAAGCTGAGTAGACTGAAGCTCCTGCCTCATTGACTATAAGATAGGAAATAGGTCTATCAATTTCACCTATCATTTCAGCTACAAATTGTTCAGATTCCCTTGAAGCTGTACCATTACCTATAGATATTATATCAACCTTATGTTTTTCAATTAATCTCTTAAGGATTGACTTTGCTTCCTCCACCTTATTTTGTGGCTTGGTTGGATATACTGTTGTAAAGTCCAATAGCTTCCCATTTTTATCAACCACTGCTATCTTACAGCCAGTCCTATAGGCTGGGTCAAAGCCCATTACTACTGCATTTTTGATCGGCGGCTGCAAAAGTAGGCCTTGGAGATTTTTACCAAACACCTTGATGGCCCTTTCCTGGGCTAGGTCTGTCAAATGATTTCTAACTTCTCTCTCTATTGCTGGGAAAATCAACCTCTTATAGGCATCCTGGGCAACCTCTTCCAAAATTGCTTCATTACCCACATTCTGAGGACTCTTATATGAAGCAATAATCTTGTCTATCATCTGCTGGTCATCAAGCAAAACCTTAACAGTCAAAAAGCCTTCCTTTTCTCCCCTGTTTATGGCCAGGGTCCTATGTGGAAGTATGTCTTCTACCCTCTCAGTAAAGTCATAGTACATCCTATAAACAGAATCCTCTTCTAGCTTGGCCTTTGACTGGATCTGGCCTCTTTTCAAGGCCTGGTTCCTTATATACTTTCTAATTCCCGCATCGTCACTCATTACCTCTGCAAGTATGTCTCTTGCACCCCCTATAACCTTTTCAATATCATCTAGTCCCTTTTCTGAATCGACAAACTTCTCTGCCTCTTTCTCTATATCTAGGTTCTTAGATAGGAGTATCATATTGGCTAGTGGCTCTAGCCCCCTCTCCTTGGCTATAGTTGCCCTAGTCCTCTTCTTCTGTTTAAAAGGAGCATATATATCCTCTACCTCCTGTAGGGTCTTGGCCTTGTCTATAGCATTCACTAGGATCTTGTCTAGCTTATCTTGTTCGTCTATAAGCCTCTTTACATCTTCCTTCCTTTCCTCAAGATTTCTAAGGTAGGTCAACCTGTCTCCAAATTCTCTCAGCTGGACATCTGTCATCTCCCCAGTCATTTCTTTCCTATATCTTGCTATAAAGGGAATTGTATTTCCTTCATCTATTAGCTTTATTGTATTTTCAACCTGATTTGGACCTAAGCCCATCTCTTTCATTAGTATTTCTTTAATATCCATAATTTCCTCTTTTACCCATATCATTGCCTGCAGGAGGATTCTCTATACCTTTTGCTTTAGGTATTGGAACATAAAATTATCTAATTTCCCATCCATAACCGCATCTACATTTGCATTTTCTTCATTTGTCCTATGGTCCTTTACCAGCTTGTAGGGTTGGAACACATAGGACCTTATCTGGCTTCCCCAGGTAATTTGCGAATACTTGCCCTGGAGGTCTTCTATCCTCTCCTTATTTTCCTCTTCCTTTAGCTGGACTAGCTTGGCCATTAAAAGCTTCATGGCTATATCCTTGTTGGAGTGCTGGCTTCTTTCATTCTGACACTGGACTACTATACCTGTAGGTATATGTGTAATCCTTACTGCAGAATCCGTTGTATTTACATGCTGGCCACCTGCACCCGAAGACCTATATGTATCTATTTTTAGGTCTGCCTGGTTTATCTCCACACTTATATCCTCATTTAATTCCGGTATTACATCAATCGATGCAAAGGAGGTGTGTCTCTTGCCTGATGAATCAAATGGAGATATCCTAACCAATCTATGGACCCCCTTTTCACTTTTGAGGTAACCATAGGCATTTTGCCCCTGGACTAGTATGGTTGCTGCCTTTATACCAGCCTCGGGGTCAGAACTTAAATCGACAAGCTTGACCTTGTATCCACTGGATTCAGACCACCTAATATACATTCTCAAGAGCATTTGAGCCCAGTCCTGGGCATCTAATCCTCCAGTCCCAGAGTTCACAGATAAAATTGCATTATTAGAGTCATACTGGCCACTAAAGAGCATTTCCATTGTCATACGGTCCAGATTTTCCCTGGCATCCTTCACCTGGTCGATGATTGAACTTTCCATTTCCTGGTCTTGCTCTGACCCTTCATCCTCACTTAGCTCTAGTAGTATATTTATGTCCTCTATAGACGTTATCAGCTGACTATACTGTGTCAGCCTGACTTCTATTGTCTTATTTTCTTGAAGTATTTTGTTGGACTTGTCAGTATCCTCCCAAAAGTCTTGTTGGGCCATCAATTTCTCAATGGTCTTCTTCCTTTCCTCTAGACCCCTCAGGTCAAAGTGACTCACCCAATTCTTTGGCCTTTTTAATCATTTCTTCGTATTCAGACTTATAATCTTGAATGTTAATCAACCTTATCACCCCTCTACTCTTTTCATTTTTCATTTTCTTATTATAACACAAATGCACGCCATAAAATATGGCGTGCATTGATAAAAAAAATTAAAATTTTAGAAAGGCTCTTGCCTAATTAAGCATTCATACAGTTCTGAACTTTACCAGTTTCGATTTCTACCTTAAGGTTGTCAAGGGCAGTTGAAACCATATTATCTACTGCAGTTTCAGTAAAGAATGCGAAATGTCCTGTCAACACAACATTGTCCATTCTCATTAGCGTTTCAACTACTGTTCCTTCTATCTTCTTAGGATCTATCTTCTGGTTTACGTATAGTGTTTCGCATTCTAGAACGTCTAGAGCTGCTCCCTTTAGCTTTCCAGTTTCTAGAGCTTCTACTACATCGTCTATGTTTACTAGACCACCTCTACCAGTGTTAACTAGGATTGCATGATCCTTCATGTGCTTTATTCTATCCTTGTTTATGATATGGTGAGTTCCATCAGTTAGTGGTAAGTGAAGTGAAACAACGTCAGCTTCTTCTAGTAAAGCTTCTATTGTATCTCTATATTCTAGGATTCCTTCTGCACCTGGGTTTATGAATTCATCAAAACCTATTACCTTAGCGCCTAATCCCTTGAATAGAGTTGCAGCTGTAAGACCTATTCTACCAGTACCTATGATACCTACTGTACAGCTTCTGATTTCCTTAGAGATAAGGTCCTTATTCCAAGTGAAATCACCCTTAAACTGAGCTGATCTAATATGTCCTATATTTCTAAGTAGTGTCATAGCATGTGTAACAGCTAATTCAGCTATAGCATTTGGAGAATATCTTGGTACATTTGTTATAGAGATTCCGTATTCTCTTGCAGTCTTAAGGTCAAACATGTCAACACCAGCAGTTCTAGATGCTATCTGAGTTAGTCCAAATTCCTTCATCTTCTTGAAGATTTCTTCATCCTTAACTGGTATAACCTGCTGAGTAGTTATTCCGTCATAGCCCTTAGCCTTTTCGATTGATTCTGGTGTGATTAGACCATATTCTAAGTCTACCTGAACTCCATTTTCTTCTGACCATTTTTTAAATGCTTTTTCTTCGTAACCCTGTACATGATATGCTAAAATTTTCATAATGCTGCCTCCTAATACACATAAATTTACTTTAAACTAATAAAAACATTAACTAATAATTTTGATTTTTCTTTTTTTAAATATTTTTCTATTGATTAAAACGTTTTCTTGACTTCTTACTTAATAACACAATTTTATAAACACATAAATATTAAAAACACAAATTTTATATCACTTTTATGATAATAATAAATTTTTAACTATCAATATTAAAAAAACACAGCTGAATTAATATTTCAGTTAAAAACTATGGCAATAGGTCGCCATATACTAGATACGGCGACACAACTACCACTATATAGTTTGTAGATTGAAAATTCTACTTAAATTACTTAACAGCCTTTAAAGCTTCAAGTATTTCTGGTATTACCTTGTAAAGGTCACCAACGATACCATAATCAGCAACGCCGAATATTGGAGCATCTGGATCCTTGTTTATAGCTATTATAAGGTCAGATTCCTTCATACCAGCTAAGTGCTGTATAGCTCCAGATATACCACAAGCTACATATAGGTTAGGCTTAACAGTAACGCCTGTCTGTCCTACCTGGTGAGATCTGTCTATCCAACCAGCGTCAACAGCTGCTCTTGAAGAACCAACTACACCGCCTAAAGCTTCTGCTAATTCAGCTATAACCTTGAATCCATCTGGAGTTCCTAGTCCCTTACCTCCAGATACGATTATGTTAGCATCTGTTAAAGATACCTTTTCGTTAGCAGACTTAACGATTTCTAACACCTTAGTTCTGATATCAGATTCCTTAAGATCTATGTTTAGCTTAACAACTTCACCAGTTCTAGAGTCGTCCTTTGCAGCCTTGTCCATAACACCAGGTCTAACTGTAGACATCTGAGGTCTGTTGTCTGGGCATATGATAGTAGCCATTATGTTACCACCAAATGCTGGTCTTGTCTGCTTAATCTTACCATCTTCTGGATCTATTTCTAACTTAGTACAGTCAGCTGTAAGACCAGTGTTTAGTCTAGAAGCTATTCTTGGAGCAAGGTCTCTACCTATATGAGTAGCACCAACTAAAACTATTTCTGGCTTGATTTCGTGAACAGCATCAACTATAACCTTAGTGTAGGCATCAGTTGTGTAGTTCTTTAAAAGAGCATCATCAGCTACATATACAGTTTCAGCACCGTAGCTAATTAATTCTTTTGCTAGTTCGTCCATATCCTGACCAAGAAGTATAGCATTTAACTTAACTCCTCTAACGTCAGCTAATTTTCTACCTTCTCCTAGTAATTCAATTACAACTGGAGTAAGTTTTCCCTGTCTCTGTTCAGCATAGACCCAAATGTTCTTGTACTGATTCAATTCATTTCTATCCATAATACTCTTCTCCTATAAACAATTAAATTATATAATATGTACAGCCTTTAATTCGTTTACAACCTTAGCTGCAACTTCCTTTTCAGTTCCTTCTAGTATAACTCCCTGACCCTTTACTTCTGGTGTAAATGATCTAAATACTCTTGTAGGTGATGCCTTAAGACCAACTTCAGTCTTTTCTATATCAACATCATCTATTGAAAGAACCTTAATTTCCTTTTCATAGGCTTCGAATATTTTATCTATGTACATATGTCTTGGTTCGTTAAGTTCCTTAACAGCTGTTAGTAGAGCTGGCATCTGTAATTCGATCATTTCATATCCATCTTCTAACTGTCTCTTAACTGTAAGCTTCTTACCGTCAACTTCTAGACCTTCTACATATGTAACCTGTGGTATTCCAAGCTTTTCAGATATCTGAGGACCAACCTGAGCTGTATCTCCGTCTATCGCCTGTCTACCAGCCAATATTAAATCATAATCTCCAATAGCTCTGATTCCTGCTGCTATTGCATTTGAAGTAGCCCATGTATCTGAACCACCGAAAGCTCTATCTGATAGTAGAACTGCTTCGTCAGCTCCCATAGCTAAACACTCTCTAAGCATTACATCTGCCTGTGGAGGTCCCATTGACACTACTGTGATATGAACATCTTCATTAGCATCCTTGAATGCTAGAGCCTGTTCCAACGCGTTTGCATCGTCTGGGTTTAATATACTTGGTACACCTTCTCTTATTAATGTGTTTGTTTCTTTATCAATTCTAACTTCTGTTGTATCTGGTACTTGCTTTACGCATACTATGATCTTCAAAATTCACACCACCCTCTTATTTTAATACATTTCCTGCGATTACTATCTGCTGAACCTGAGAAGTTCCTTCGTAGATAGAAAGGATTCTAGCATCTCTGTAGATTCTTTCTATTCTGTAGTCCTTAACAAATCCGTATCCACCATGTAGCTGTAATGCCTTATAAGCAACTTCATTAGCTACTTCTGCAGCATAGTACTTGGCCATAGATGATAGAAGAGCAGGGCTCTGCTTGTTATCCTTTAACTGAGCTGCCTGATGTACTAAAAGTCTAGCAGCTTCAACCTTAGTAGCCATATCAGCTATTGTAAACTGAGTGTTCTGGAACTTAGAAAGTGTCTTACCAAACTGAACTCTTTCCTTAGTGTACTTTATTGCTTCATCTAGAGCAGACTGAGCAACACCAACTGCCTGAGCAGCAACACCTATTCTACCAGCTTCAAGAGTATTCATCATTACCTTGAAACCTCCACCTAGCTTACCAAGTAAGTTTTCCTTTGGAACCTTAACATTTTCAAATATAAGGTCTGATGTTCTAGTACCTCTGATACCCATCTTATCTTCGTGTGCACCATGAGAGAATCCTTCCCACTTAGCTTCTACTATGAAAGTAGATATTCCTCTAGTTCCTTTACCCTTTTCTGTTACAGCAGTAACTATAGCGAAATCACAGAAAGGACCATTAGTTATCCAGCATTTTCTACCATTTAGTATATAGTAGTCGCCTTCAAGTACTGCAGTTGTCTGAGTAGCACCGGCATCTGAACCAGCTCCTGGCTCTGTAAGACCGAATGCACCTACAAGCTTACCTTCTGCAAGTGGCTTAAGGTACTTCTGCTTCTGTTCTTCAGTACCGAAGTTAATTAGTGGAAGTGCAACCAATGATGCACCTGCAGTTACGTAAGTACCACAAGAAGCATCTGCTCTTGATATTTCTTCCATTATTAGCGCGTATGAAACATAATCAGCTCCCGCACCGCCATATTCCTTTGGTACGATTGGGCAAGAGAATTTATATCTAGCTAGCTTGTCAATAAATTCCTGTGGCATATCAAGGCCTTCTCTGTCCATTTTTTCAGCTAAATCAGTATCATACAATTCACGCTGGCAAAAATCACTAACTGATTTTTTTACTAATTCATGCTCTTTTTTTAGTATCATTTTTAACCTCCAAAAATTTGATTACAATTACGCTAATATTTCAGCGAATGTTTGTATTCTTGTTCTAATTTGTTCTATGCTAGTTGTTCCCTGTTCAATCTCAATAAATAGGTGAGGTACTCCTGCCTCTTCCATATCCTTCTTGAAGATTGGATAGTCATACTCTTCTGGGTCACAGAATTTCATTAGTGCGTAAACAACGCCATCAGCGCCTAGCTTCTTAGCATCTTCTGCTACCATTCTTCCCCTTAGCTTAGCAGGGTCATATGCTAGTGAACATCCTTCAACGTCAGCCCACCACTGTGCCATTCTTTCTAATGCACTTCCACCTTCTGGAACTAGAGTTCTGAACTGTCTAGTTTCCTGAGCAACATCATCAGCCACTATAGCCATGTTGTTTGCCTCGAATACTTCTAACAAGCCCTTATCATCTAGTACTATACCAGAAGTTATTATCTTCTTGCCCTTAAAGTCTTCCTTAGGCATAGCCTTTAGGCCAGCAACTAAATCTTTAACTAAAGCTGTATGTTCTTCAACCTTCATAAAGTGAGCACTCTTTAATACGTAATTTCTTACTCTAGGAGTGATTGTATTTAGATAGTCAGGAACCAACTTAACAAACTCATTCATTGCTTTTCTGTGTTCATTGTAAACTGCTATACTAGCCTGGATGCTTTCATCAGTTATTTCGTGTCCACAGATCTCTTCTAACTTAGTCTTCACTGTAGTATATTCACTAACTAAGTAGTCTTTACCAGCCTGGATCTTTCTGTTCTGAGGGAAGGCAAAACCTATCATAGGTATGTCCTTAACACCAGACTTCCAGTTCTGAGTAAGTGTTATAAGTGTATCACAGTGACATGGTATTATAACACCTGACAAGCCCTTAAAGCTTCCCTTTAGACCATATTCCATGATAGCCTGGATGATAGAACAACAGAATGCTGGGAAGTATTCCTTAGCTCTTTCTATTGAAGTGTTACCACCCCATGTTCCCATTGGTATCATTCCACCTGCGTGAACTATTTCTCTTGGAGTGTATACTGGGAAACATCCTATAACTTTCTTACCTTCTTTTAGATATTCATCTAATAATGCATTTGGGTTATTTGCAGCATATTCGAATTTTGCAATCAATTCTTTAACAGTCATTACTGAGCACCTCCATTGTTCTTTCTTTCTTCCATAACTTCTACTAGTCCTTCTAGTCTTGTTTCAAACTGTGCCTTAGCGAAGTTTCTTGGGTCGGCCTGGTCACCATCAAATCCTGCATATGGTAATCCAGTCTGCTCAGCTATTCTTCTCTGCATTTCGTACTGTACGAAAGACATCAACTTACAGCTTCTGTTCATATGGTAGAAAGCGCCATCACAGTTTCCGCCCTTAAGAGCGTTAACTCTGTACTCTACCATAGTTTCTATATTAACGTTGTTGAACATTGTGCTATAAGCTCTAGCCATTCCATCTAGGTCGTTCACATCATAAATCAATGCCCAAGCGTGTGGATAAACTGAACCAGTCATGTTTACACCCTGCTTAGATAGAGACTTCATCTTGTAACCGATATGTGGCCAACATGGAATACCTTCCATCATGATTCTGAACTTTTCTTCACCTCTAAATGAAGTCTGTCCAGTCCTAGCATTTTCTTCAAGCTCTTCTATAAGTAGCTTAAATGCTTCAGTAGTTTCCTTTTTACCTCTAGCTGCAACTATAGCTGCCATGTAGTTGAATAGGTCGAAACCATTCATTGGAGATGGGAAGTTACCTTCTGGTAGACTCATTGAGTACTTCCATAACTTACCATTTTCAGAAGATATCTTCATAACTTCTTCTAATCTCTTTGGATCGAATTTCTTGCCTGAAATTTCTTCAAACTGTCTTATAGCTTCTTCAAACTGTCCTCTTAGGTACTTGATTCTATTTTCAGTAACCTCAGTTTCTAGGTTGTAAGCTGTGTCTATCATTATAAGAGGTATATTTAATTCTCTAGAGATATTTTCATACCACTTTATAACTTCGTTACAAATGTTGTTACAACAACATAGGAAATCTGGCTTTGGCATTGGTAGAGCATCTGAGTGTCCCTTTAAAAGAACACCAAAGTTTGTTCTAGCGTATGCACATAAGTCATTTGAGTAACCTTCGCCTTCAGATAGCTCGCAAAGTTCTAGTGATTCTCTCTTTGCTGCAACACCTGCTGCGTGGTTTTCAGGATATAATAACTGAAGATCAAATATTTCAGCTAATTCCTGAGGGAAAACTGATGTTGACCAACCAACTGGTCTACCAGCTTCCTTTTCTTTAAATGCATTATCGTACTGTGCCTGCAATAAGTCAGCTATGGCTGTCTTTGCATCTTTCTTTACATTTGCTTCCATCATCAACACCTCCAAAATTCTTTACTTAATGATACCTTTTTCCTTTAATTCATCGAATTCAGCACCACTAACACCAGCACCTTCAAGTACTTCCCTAGTATGTTCACCAAACTTAGGAGCTCTTATGTATTCGCCTCTCTTGTTTTCTGTGAACATAACTGGTGTGTTGAATACAACACCTTCATTACCACTTTCAAATGTATGTTTGATTAAGACATCATTAGCCCAGCACTGTTCGTCATTAAGTATTTCGTCAGTTGTAGCTAGCTTTTCATAAGGGATACCAGCTGCCTGAAGTCTTGCACACCATTCATCTATAGGTCTCTTTATAAATTCTTTTTCTAATATTTCAACAAATTCTTCTACATAGTTTACCGCACTCTTAAGTGTACTATACTTTCCGCCGATTAAGTCAGGTCTTTCGATTACTGTATTACAGAAGTTAGCAAACCACTTGTCATACTGCATGAAGGCGATCTGTAACCATCTATCATCTGCACACTTGAATGTAGTGTTGATTGGGTTAGGTGGGTTCTTTCTAGTAATTGGCATTCTGTATCCATAGTGAGCTGCAGAAACCATGATACCCATACCAAATACAGCTGTATGGAATAGAGAAACTGTTACTCTTTCTCCCTTACCAGTCTGTTCTTTTTTACGTAGGGCTGCTAGTACACCTGCTGCCAAACTCATACCTGCATAGTGGTCACCTAGACCTGCTACTGGGTTACATGGAGAACCGTCTTTTTCCATCAAACTCATTGCTACACCACCTCTAGCGAAGTAAGCTGTATAGTCGAATGCTGGATTGTCCTTGGCTGGTCCATTTTCACCGTATCCTAGTAAGTGAGCATATATAATGTGTGGAGCTCTCTTCTTAACTTCTTCATAGTTAAGACCACTTCTGTCAAGAGCCTTCTGTCTTGTATTTGTCAAGAAAATATCTGCATCATCAAGTAACTTGTAGATAACTTCAACACCTTCCTTAGTACCAGTGTCAATTACTATACCCTTCTTACCTGAGTTTTCGATTTCAAACATTGGATTTTCTTTTTCATCAGTTGGGAAACACCACTGTATACCAACAAATCTCATTGTGTCTCCGAATGTAGGTTCAATCTTTATAACTTCCGCACCCCAGTCAGCTAGCAATCTACCACATATTGGCGCTGCAACAAAGTTTGCGTACTCAATTACTCTTACACCTTCCAAAGGTAATCCTATTTTTGTCATTTTCTCTACCTCCCAAAAATTGATAATTTAATATAATTTGAAGTCCCTGACTTTCTACCTCTTATATGAGCAAATACCGTGCCAACTTTTCAACTTATATCTTTTACAAATAATTTTTCATATTTTTTATAAATATATAGCTGCATATATTTTTACTGAAGCTACTGAATCTAATAGACTAGTATGAGGTAGGCAAAGCTTTGCCAAATATAAAAAAGCCTTTTCACAAAGAAAAAACACCCTTTTTGCGCTTATTTTTATTGAAATTAATTATTATTATATGGCATTTTGCAAATATATAAGGTTTGTTTTTGCATTTTGCAAATAAACTTTTATTTAAAACCGAAATATTATTTTATATAGGTTAATAAAATAACATTTTTCTATCTTTTATTAACTTAATGATGTTTTTTTAGTAAAAAGCCATGTTTTATTTCTTGAAAGCCTTTTTTCTATAAAAAGAGGATATTTGCATTTTGCAAATACCCCCTAAAAATACTAATTTTTGTTTAATATTCTACACTTATTTTTAAATTTTCTGGAGATTACTCTACTTCCTCACCATCTAGAACTCTCTGTCCATACCACTTATGGTCTGGATGTTCTCTCTTGAACTTTCTATTTTTGTAAACCCCAATTGTCAAGAATGGTATTACTATAACGAATATACCTAGGTAACCACAGTAACCATATCCAAATTTAACTATGTTTGTAAGACCTGTAGATGAGATAAACACTGCAACTATTATGATCATCGCTGCTGTAAATACTCTTCTCTTCTGTCTAGTCTTTAAGAAAGTTAGCTTTTCGTGTTCTTCAAACCTATTAACCAAACCGAATATGCAAGTTACACCTGTTGATATCAAGCATAGGAATAGGGATACCTGGTAGGCAACTGCTATAGCAGGGCTACCTGTATGCTTAGCAACGAATAAAGTTGGAAGAGTCATCTGACCTGCCGCACTAAACTCCTTGAACCAGCCTAGTAGCATTGTAACTGCTAGACACAAGGCAACTGCATTCATTAGGAAAGAAAGTGCCATCGCTGCTGTAGCCTGCTTTTCATTCTTTAATAGTTCTCTAGAAGCCGCAGCCAGTGATGGTATTACAACTGACTGGAATCCGGCATATGTAAAGATTAGGATAAATGGTTTAATAGAAGAACCTCCCCAAACCTCTCTAGCTGATATGATACGTCCAATTTCACCAGTTCTCATGCTAATACCTGTTAGGAATATGGCCAAACAACATATCATGATTATAATTGACATTACACCTGCTGCACTAGATACAACCACTGCACCGTATACAGTAAGGATTAACAATACAAGACCTACTATTATAATGGATACGATGTAAGGAATACCCATTGTCTGGAATACTGCTGCTGCACCCGCGATTACCGCGCCAACAGCAATTATAACCATTAGGTAATAATAGATTTCCCATAGTATTTCTAGCTTTGGATATGGGTCCCAAAGATGCTTAAATAATTCCTTATAATTCTTACAGTCGTAGTTATTGTACATTACAATCGCTTCTCTTAGAGTAACTGTCAACAATACCATGGCTAAGATCGCAGTAATTGGTGCTGTCCAACCAAACTGAACATAATACTGTGTCTCCTGGTTTCCTGTAGCAAAACCTCCGCCTGCGTGCGAACCAAATAATACGGCCGCTACACCAAATATAGCGCCAAATGATCCAATCGTTTTAGCTTTTTTCATGTCAAAATTCCTCCTTTAATTATTGAAAAGCATATTTAATACCTCTCATAATTATTTAATGCAAATTTTGTGCCAAAAAATCGCCTTAGCTAGTTTATTAATCAAATTTATGCTAGCTAAGGCAAATATTTAAAATATATTGTAATTTGTATTTTCTTTTATTTTCTAAAGATACTAAAAGAAGTATTAATTATATTAATCCTGTTCTTTTCTCCTCTTAGACAATAGGCCTATACCACCTAGTATAGAAAGTCCTCCTATGGCAAGTAGACTATCATTTTTACTAGTACCAGTCTTTGCTAACCTCTTACTATAGTCGTAGTCAACCTTTTTATTTTCCACCTGAGTCCTTGGCTGAGGCTGCGGATCTGGTTTTACATCCGGTTGTGGATCTGGTTTTACATCCGGTTGTGGGTCTGGTTTTACATCCGGCTGTGGATCAGGCTTTACGTCTAGTTGTGGATTTGGTTTAACATCCGGTTGTGGGTTTGGCTGTGGGTTTGGTTGAGGAGCTGTTACGTATCCAAGTTCCAAAACATTAGATTCAACATTTTTAATTGGTAGTGCACTAGACAATGGTAGAAAACCAATTCTACCTGCATTGGCAAAAACATTCCCTTCCACGGATCCCTTTACTGTTAAAACTGTTTGACTATTAGTTTCTGCCAACTCTTTTGCCTTATCCTGGGCAATACGGATTACCATCTTATTGATTTCTTCATCGCTCTTGCCTGGGAATAACTTCTTAAGATCAGCTGATGTAAGCGAACGAAGTGTCATATTACGCACAATAGTTTCTGCTATAGACTTACCCTCATCTGCTACTACATCACTCTCAGCAATACGTTCATTGGCTCTACTATCACTATCCTGAGCCCCTGACGATCTAAGAATCATTCGAATGGTTATATTCTTATACCCCTTTGTCTCTATACCAAAAGTAACCTTAGGATCAGTATTGCTTACTAGGCTATTAAAACTATCCTTTGTGTTACCCAAAGCCACGTCACTTGGAGAAAATACATTCAAGGCTTCTTTATTTTCGCCATTTACGCCTAGGGCATATACTGGTCTCCATGAGTAGCCATTAAACTCTGCAAAGAACTTATCTGGTACAACCATATTCTTATCTAGGTTTACATTTAAGTCTACATAAGTATAAGGATTGTCATTTTTATCAATACTAAAGTCATTACCCTTGTAAGTATTTGATAAAACTGGACCTACATAACCTACATCAGGGTTACGATATACTAGCATAGCAGTAGTCTTATCCATTTCAAATTCAGAAGTTAAAACAACTTCATTTACCTTTGTAGTATCATTATTTTCTGGCTTATATACATCAAGAATTTTACGAGTATTACCCGTAATAGTTTCTTCCTTTAGGTTGGTGTTTGGTAAAACATCTTCTGCCTTCACACCAGCATCAATCTTTACCTTGTTATCCTCGATTGCAAACTTATTCATACCTTCAATAAGAGCAAATCCCATATCAAATATATCGTCCGGAAATGGTGTATCCTGGTCATTTAAACTAGAGTACACTCCATATAGCTTTGAGTCCCCTCCTATACCATTAGGAAAGGCTGTTGCAACAGTATCTTCTGGAGAAAACAGTCTGGCTCCTTCAGCTATCTTTCCATCTACCGGTGGCTTATCAGACCAACCAAGGAAGGTCTTTGCAATACCACGTAATAGGCCTGGATTAGTAAGTGGGCTACCTAGCTTATCTGTTCCTGTAGTATAATTACCTACTGTATCATTTTTAACCCTAGATTCATTTGTCCACTGACCGATAAGGCTTACAGACCCATTATAATTGGCTGTTGGAGTACTTGCCGGGGCACTCGTCGGAGTACTTGCTGGGGCACTCGTCGGAGTACTTGCTGGGATACTTGCTGGAGTACTTCTAGCAACCCTCCTAGATCTTGTAGGACTTGCAGACTCCAGGCTATCATTCGCCTGACCACTAGCTGTAGTTGTTTCTGAAGAGCCTACTAGGCCACCAGCTTCTTTAGTCTCTGTTGATGTAGCTGGACTTTCGCTAGAGCCTTCAGCCACCTTGTTACTGCTGTTTGAAGCAGAGTTTGTATTGTTTATATTACTTGTCTGGCTAGCTCTTGTTGATTCTGCTGAACCTCTATCAGAGCTCACTAGCCTAGTTCCATTATTACTAATATTAGCTGTGTTATTTGTTTCGCTAGCTATAACTGTAGCAGTTTCTCCTGTTTCCAAGGCATGTATATTTACTTCACTATTTGCGAAAAATACCATTGCTGTAACAGCAACACCTACTACACCAAGCTGGTGTCTTTTTATGGAGTGACGTGATGTCTTGTCTCCATTTACTTTCCTTTTCATCTCCTTCATTTAATTCCTCCATCTCTCCGTTTTAATATATTAAAATAAAATATATTATATTCTATTCCCTCTTTTATACCTTGTAAATCACTTATATAAATAAAAAGGCTCTATGTCAAATAACGTTGGTGATAATTTAAATCAATAAAATCTATTAAATTATGCGGCAGCATCCATAGCAAACTTATAGCTATGGATATTGCCCTTTTGTATTTTATACCTTTCCATTAGC
>NZ_CDRRTB010000018.1:0-22011 GCF_977045075.1 Peptostreptococcus sp.
CTCAATATTTCATTGTTGTAAAGGTTAGTTACTGGAACTTCTGCAGTTGGTACCAAGAAGTATTCTAAACCTTCTAGCTTGAACATATCCTCTTCAAACTTAGGTAACTGGCCAGTACCTATAAAGCTGTTTCTATTGGCGATGAAAGGTGGTATTACCTCTGTATAGCCGTTATTTTCAGTATGCTGGTCAAGGAAGAAACCTATTAGAGACCTTTCTAGCTTAGAACCCAAGCCCTTAAGCACTGTAAATCTTGATCCAGTTATCTTTCCACCTCTTTCGAAGTCAAGTATATCAAGGTCTGTTCCTATATCCCAGTGGGCCTTGTGTTCGAAATCAAACTTAGTAGGCTCTCCCCACCTTCTTATTTCTACATTGTCTTCATCAGTTTCACCCTGTGGTACATCTGGGTGCGGTACATTAGGTATTCTCATTAGTCTATAAACTAGCTTTTCTTCTACTTCTCTTAGCTCAACGTCAAATTCCTTTATCTTGTCAGATAAAACCTTTAGTTCGGCCTTTATCTCGTCTATATTTTCACCATTTTTCATCATTACTGGTATCTTCTTAGAGTCAACATTTGACTTGTTCTTTAGGACTTCAACTTCCTTTAAGATAGCCTTTCTCTTGTCATCCAAGTCTAGTACTTCATCAAGGTCCTTAGGATCAAATTCTCCTTCACCCCTTCTGCCCATCAAAAGCTTAATCTCATCAAGATTTTCTCTAATTCTCTTTACGTCTAACATATCTTTACCTCTCTTTATAAATAATATATTTTTTGTATTTTTAATACTGGGACCCAGCAAAAAAGCATGATTCCTAACAAGGGTATATGATAGGTCCTGTATTTTAATAATAAAAAAAGACTCCCATCCCAATAAGGGACGAAAGTCATAATTCCGCGTTGCCACCCTAGTTGGCTATACAAATAGCCCACCTCTAACCCTTATCGCAGGTCCTACGTCTAGTACTATTTCAAACTAGAAGCTCCGGAGTAGATTCAGAAAAACTTGCCATGGGTTCACACCGACCACCCATTCTCTGAAGACAGGACTTAACTTACTAGACTCCATCATAGCCATCAAATCTATATGTATCCATTATATACCTATTAAAGACCTTTTTCAAGCCTAACTTACTATAGATTCGCATATACCTTTTATTATTACGAATACATAGTTTTTTTATAATTTTCATAATCTATAATCGGTATTTTCATATCTCACTCCCTTATTAAAATGAAGAAATAATAAATACCCGACTAACGATAAAATATAATTTAATATTATCGTAAAACAAATATACTTTAAATTAAATGCAAAATATTTGGTGTAGAAATTATTCACCTTGAAATATTCATATATATACCATTCTGTTGGTAGAGAAAATAATACTATTATTAATGTCATTAGCATTAATAAGCTTATTGTTTTTTTAATAAATATTCTTCTTATAGCTGTTTTTGATATTCCAAGGTACTCCACTATTTGCAAGTTTCTATATATTTTTCTATATATCTTTAAGTATAGTGATAGACCTATAATAAATAATATTAAATATATGCATATAGAAATAAATATGTTGATTTTTTCGTGTATTTCCGAACTATCTAACATCAACGCTCTTTCATCATGCTTATTAACTATATTGAAGTTATATTTTGATAATATAGTGTTTAAGTCTTCTACAGCCTGATTTATATTACATTGAGGGCTAATATTTAAGTTTATTGAGTTAAATTTTATATCTCCAAAAATTTTTTTGTATGTATGTATATTTAAAATTATCTGTGGGCAATCATTTTTAGTGTAAAAATTTCCTGTATACATTAAATTATTTGTATGATATATCACGTCAAAATCCAGTTGCTTTGTTGGTTTTTCAGTACCATATATATAGTTTTCGGAATAGGGTTCTTTAACTGGATTATATAAAAAAGTTATATTTTTTTTATTTTTCAAATCATTAAATTTTTCTGGCAAATATAACAGCGCAGCATTTTTTTCTTTTATCTTCGAATAATTATTTTTAACTACCTCGTCATTAAATGCATAAACCGAAGATTTAATATACAGTGAATTCCCATCTTTAATAACAGCACCCCTTAAACTATTTTTATAGTTACCATTTAATTGGTTTATCATAGAATCATCTAAGTTCGTGTTTGATATTGCAATACGTCCCATTAATTGAGCAGAGGCTAATACTTCTTTAAAAACTAGTTTATTATTACTATCTCTAAGGTTTTGTATTCTTTTCAGATCAGTTTCAGTTATTCCCGTAGAGTTAATATCCACTGGTTCTATCGCTACATCATAGTTATAACCTTCTTCAAATGATGAAACTAACTCTTTATTGTGATACTGCATCAAATTCGAATAATACAAAAATGATATCAAAACAATGGAAGAAATAATTTGTAAAAATACAAATAATATATACATTAATTTATCATTCTTTATATATAGGGATATAACTTCATATAATGCAGGTTTATTCGTATTCAAAGTATAGGTTTTAGGTTTCCTATATTTTTCTTTTCTATTCAGTGAATGATCCTCACCCGGTTTCATTTTGAAATATTTATACAACGACATAATAAAAGTTATAATTAAAGAAAAAATGATAGGTAAAATAAATTTATAACTCCAATAAGTAGGACTTACATTCTTATTTAGAAGTTCTTGATTAAAAATATATAGCTTGTTTTTAATCAAGAAAAAAAATATGCACGAAAATAAATATCCTATAGTTAAAGAAGTCGCCATCTTGATAATATTTTCGCATAAAATTATGCTTGCCATTTTTCTTTTACTACACCCTAATAAATATGTAATTGAAAAGAAATTTTTATCATCATTATAGTATATGAAATAAAGTATAATTAATAGCATAGTTAAAAATATACCTAATACAAATAAATATTTCAAATCAAAAAAAGTCAAATGATATTTATTTTTGAGAAGATCATTCAGCTCATAATTAATTTTTACAGCATTCTTTTCTAAGTCATAGTTTTTGCTTAGGAAATTAGAATATGAATTGTTGTATTTAGATGTAATCAAGTGAACATAATCATAACGATTAATATCTTCACTAGTCTTTGTATAAAATAAATAGTTGTTTCTCAATTTATTAGCTGAGATATTACTTGATATACCGACTAATTTCATATCGACATTTAAGTTATTAATGATATCTCTAAAAATATAGTGATTATTAATTTTTAGACCAAGAGAATCACAGACCCATTTTTCAGCAACAAATTCATTCTCTTTATTATATAAGCGACCCTCTAAAATATTAGCGTTATACAAATCTAAAATATTTTCTGTTGATGAATTTAGCTGAATGTTTTTTTCGTCATATTTAATAACTTTTTCAATATTCTCACAATAAATATTTTTGATAACTTTAGATTTTTCAAGTTTTTTACTTGTATTTTTATCAACATTCAATAGTATAAAGTTACTTTTTCCCCTAAAACGAATCACATCACTTATCTGTGTCTCTATCATTGAAAATTTAAATAATATAATAGTAAAAAATGTTAAAAACAGCACTGATAAGCAAATTAATGAAACTTTATTGTTTTTAATTCGGTTATATAATAATTTATTTAAAGATTTCATACCTACCTCCAAATTTCATTAATTAAGAATTGCTTGACTTATGAACACAAACTATAAATGGATAAATATCACTATTACACTTAAAATAATCTGAGTTTCATCTTAATTATACATTAAAACAAAAGTGCAAACAATAACCTTTATGAAAATACCTGGAACTATGATAAATTTCATTAAATAAATATAGAAAGTTTACAGCGATATTTTCTACAACAGTTTCTGTAAAACCACTCTACTACATTGACTATTAAGAATATATAAAGTTCCTTGTAACACTTAAAGCTACCCTGATACAAGGAGACAGTACATAGGGAATAACACATATAAAACTGACATCCATTTTTTCAATTATTATACTAGTTTTAATGGTTATTTCTCTCTTATTTTATGATTGCATAAAAAGGTGCTTAGTATTATATTATATCGATATACTAGCACCTTTTTCCTATTTTTTATATAATTTTGCTTATTATAAAATATACTTTTAAATTAGACTTATACTAAACTGGTATAAATAACTAAACCTGATTTTTAATTAAATCTTCCAGACTCTCTCTTTTTATAACGATCTTGTCCTTGCCACCCCTAACAAATACTACTGCTGGCCTTTGCATAAGGTTGTAGTTAGATGCCATAGAGTAATGGTAGGCCCCTGTGCAGGCTACTACCAGAATATCACCTATTTTAGCCTCAGGTATCCTGACATCCTTAGCTATCAGGTCTCCTGACTCACAGCACTTACCGGCTATTGTTACAAGAGAGGCGTCCTCCTCATTCATCCTATTTGCCAGGGCAACCTCATACTTGGCCCCATAAAGGGCAGTCCTTATATGGTCGCTCATACCACCGTCTATGGAAACATAGGTCCTAATACCTGGAATTTCCTTTATAGTTCCTACCCTATATAGGGTATAGCCTGCTTCACCAACTATAGACCTACCAGGCTCCAACCATAACTGTGGTATTTCAAGACCCTGGTCCTTAGCCGACTCCTTTAGGCAGGCAATTATCTCTTCTAGAGCATCCTCTATTGGATATGAGACATCCTCATCTGTATATCTGATACCAAATCCTCCACCTATATTTAGGATTTTTGCTTCAAAGTCAAGATCCTCCTTAAGGTCCTTTAACCAAACAAAAACTTTCTTGATTGCCGCCTGACTGCCTTCTGTACCAAATATCTGTGACCCTATATGAAAATGTAGTCCTATTAGGTCTATATTTTCAGCCCTCAGTATGGCTTCTACACCCTCCCTGGCCTGGCCATTATCTATATTTAGACCAAATTTAGAGTCTGTATTTCCTGTTGTTATAAATTCATGGGTATGGGCCTCTACACCTGGAGTAACTCTTAGTAGAGCCTTTGCCCTCTTGCCCATTTGTCCTCCTATCCTATCTATCCTTTCAACCTCAGCAAGACTGTCTACAACAAAGCAGCCTATATTACTTTCTAGGGCATAGCCTATCTCATGTTCTGTCTTGTTGTTACCATGAAGGTGGATTTTCTGGGAGTCAAAATCCACTGATAGCGCATTGTATAACTCTCCAACAGATACAACATCTAGGCCCATGTCTTCTTCCTTCATTATCCTTACCAATTCCTTACATATAAAGGCCTTACTTGCATATGAAATGTGGTAGTCAAGTCCAGACTTTGAGAGAACCTTGTGAAACCTCCTGCACTGGTCTCTTATCAGGCCCTCGTCATAGACAAATAGGGGACTTCCATACTTATCTACCAGGCTACAAGTGTCTACCCCGCCTATTTCAAGATGGCCTTGTGAATTTATTCTTCCGCTTCCATGTAATTGCATACTTATCTCCCTTCTAAATACTCTTTTTATACCATACTTCTATCTATATATTTATGTTTCTTATTCTTTCCTTTTATTTATTTCTATAAGATACTTTATCCATCTATTTCTATATAGTCCACATCAAGACTCATATGGTTTAACATAGATATTTGTTCTGAATTGCTGGCTACCCCCTTAAAGGTATATTCATGGACCGGTATATCATGGCCATAAAAATAAGCTTCGTCACCAAGGGTTACAGCCTCATCTATAATAGCTACTGAATGGCTCATCATCAGGGAAACCAAAGGATACCTCCTCTTGTTTATCTCCAAGTCATGCCCCTTTATCCTTGACCTTAATAGGCCATCTCCATAGCCCATATTTATAACTGCAAGGTCTGTAGGTTCCTTGGCCACAAAGGATGAACAATATCCTATACTCTGACCTGGATCAAGGTGGATTATAGACAAGACCCTGGCAGATAGGTTGATTGCATGGTCTAGCCTTTTAGGACAGTCCTTATATGGCAGACAGCCATATAGGTATATTCCCAGCCTGACATGACTATGGCCTTCTAGCAAGCCATCCCTGGCAAAGGAAGCGCTATTTTGAGCATGGATAAATTTAAACTTATGAACTCTTTTGGCTGCTGCTAGGGCATCAAGCCAAATTTCTCTCTCTCTTTCATAGGTCTTGTCTTTATCAAACTCATCTGCCCAGGAAAAATGCGTCCATATCCCCTCGATATCAATATCCTTATCCCTTGCCAAAGTCAAGATTTCTAACATTTCTTCCTTGGACCTAGCCCCTGACCTTCTCATGCTTCCTGCCCATTCAAGGTGCCAGGATATACCCTTCATATTCTCAAGGTTATTCTTTACAAAGTCTAGGTTGGCTATGGCCGTAGAAATCCTATACCTTCTCAATAGGTCGAATTCTTTAGCTGGGTTTAGGGATATAATTGTTATATCCTCATATAGGTCTCTCATCTTTATACATTCCTTTAAAGATGTGCTTGCAAAGGCCCTTACTCCTGCCCTATAAAAGGTCTCTACTGCCCTTTCTAGGCCAAAGTTATAGGCATTATTTTTGACTACTGCTATCAGGCCCCCACATGCTTCTTCTAGGACCCGACTAGCGTTATTGTGGATGGCTCTTAGGTCTATTCTTAATTTTGCATTTTCCATTTCTATCACTACCCATCTAATTACAATAAGCCTTGACTAGTTCAACAAGAAAGTCAACTCCATAAACCAAGGCTTCTTCCCTCATCTGTAGTGTCGGCGTATGAAGTCCTGTCGTATAGCCAAGGTCCTCATTTCTGATTCCTACGAAGCTATAGTTTACTGGACCAAGCTCAGAGAAGAAGGAGAAGTCCTCACCTAGAAGGTAAGGCTCTTTCTTAAATTCGAAGCTTGCCCCGGTTTTTAGTGCTGCATCTTCTACTAGGTCTAGTAGGCAGGCATCATTTAAAAGGGCTGGATAGCCCTCCTTAAAGTTTAGGTCAACCCTACACCCACTGGCAAGACCTAGGCCGGAACATATTTCTTCCATCCTCTTCTTTATAATATCTAAGTCCCCACTATCATAGGTCCTAATAGTCCCCTCCATATGTCCGTTTTCGGGAACTGCATTCATGACCTCTCCAACTGACATCTTGCCCACGTGGATTATATTTGTGTGCTTACAGTCTAGGTCATAGACTGTAATTGCCTCTATCTGCTGGTATATGTTCACACAGGCATTTAGGGCATTTAGGCCATTTTCTCTCAGGCCTACATGGGCAGTCCTTCCCTTTACATCTATGGTAAACTCATTACAACTAGCCATTATTGGACCTAGCCTTGTCACAAGCTTACCCTCTTCAAAATCAGGGTTTACATGAAGGGCATAAGAGGCCCTTATATTGTATTTTTTAAAATCATATTCCCTTATCATTAGGTTAGCTCCACCAAAGGACTCCTCTGATGGCTGAAACACACCTAGTACATTCACCCTCAAGCCACCCGACTCCTTTAGGCCTAGGATTTCCTTGATTGCCCCTAAGAGCATACTTGCATGGGCATCATGGCCACAGGCGTGCATGACTCCATCATTTTCTGATTTGAAGTCTATTTCATTCATTTCCCTTATAGGAAGGGCATCTATATCTGCCCTCAGGATAATTGTATCCTGGCTACCTCCATCTATGTAGACAATAGTACCTGTATCTAGGCAGGTCTCATAGGTCAAACCCATCTTGTCAAGCTCAGCCCTTATATAGGCGGCTGTCTTGTACTCTTTTTGGGACAGCTCAGGATTTTTGTGGAGGTACCTCCTCCACCTTCTTATGTCTTCTAGCCTTGTTACCTTCATTTATTCACCTACTATCTATACGAAAATTAGTATTAACTATATTCAAAATTATACCAGCTTTGTAAAGCATATTTTATAGTTAAATTTGAATCTTCGTTAATACTAATTTGACTTTACCTATTCTAAGCTTCTTAAAGCATCAACTATGCTGATCTTTTCCCCTTCAACATCACTTGTCTGCTTTATAATCTTGGCAGGTACACCTGCAACTACTGCCCCAGCAGGAACATCCTCAGTAACAATTGCTCCTGCTGCAACTACTGCTCCCTTTCCTATTCTGACTCCTTCAAGGACCACTGCATTAGCCCCAATAAGGACATTATCCTCTACCACTACTGGGTTGGCATTTGCTGGCTCTATTACACCAGCCAAGACTGCTCCTGCTCCTACATGGACGTTCTTACCAGTTGTTGCTCTTCCACCAAGAACTGCGCCCATATCTATCATAGTTCCTTCGCCGACTACTGCACCTATATTTATTATAGCCCCCATCATGACTACTGCATTGTCCTTTATTACTGCATGCTCACGAATAAAAGCACCTGGCTCTATTCTGGCATTTATATCTGATAGGTCAAGCAAAGGTATAGCACTATTTCTTCTGTCGTTTTCAACCACATAGTCTGCTATCTTATCACCATTATTGGCAAGGACCTCCTTCCAGGTATTTAGGTCTGTGAATAGGACCCTTGATCTATCTCCTCCAAAGTCCTTAACATTGTCTGGAAGGTCTATGTTTGTTAAGTCTCCCTTTACATACACCTTGACTGGTGTTGTCTTCTTAGATGTAGCTATATAATTAATTATCTCTTCTGATGTTAAAAAGTTTTTTGCCATAAAATCCTCTCTTTCATATCTCTTTTATTATGTGTTTTGCCTTATAGGTTGTCAAATGTATAGAAACCTTTTTGCTTGTCCTGCAGACCCTGGGCTGCCTTTAGGGCTCCATCTGCAAATATTCTCTTTGACTGGGCCCTATGGGTAAGCTCTATTACCTCATCTTCACCGGCAAATAAGACCTCATGCTCACCTACTATGGTTCCACCCCTTAGACTGGCCATACCAATTTCCTTTTTATCCCTCTTATGTTCAGTCTGACTCCTGTCATATACAGGAAAATAACTAGTGTCAGCTGACTGTATTGCCTCAAGTAGCTTTATAGCTGTACCACTTGGAGCATCTATCTTCTTATTGTGGTGACGCTCTAGTATTTCTATATCGAAGCCGTCTGATAATAGGGGCGTCAAAAACTTCAAGGCCTTTGTAAATACATGGACCCCGTAGCTCATATTTGCACTAAAGAAGATAGGACAATATTCTGCAGCCTGGTCCATAAGGTCCTGTAGCTGGTCCCTGGCCCCAGTTGTAGCTACAACGATTGGTGTCTTGTGGTGACTAGCCCCCCTCAATAGTTCACTTGTATTATTAGGGTGGGAGAAGTCTATAATAGCATCTGCCCTTGGTAGGTCCCTTATATCCTTGTATACTGGATATGGTGGGTTTTCAAGGTCTTGTATTGAAAATATGCCAAGTATTTCGTGACCTCTTTCAAGAGCTAGATTTTCAACCACTCTACCCATTACACCATAACCACCTAGTATTAATTTCATATTATGCCTCCAAACTTAGGCACTCTCTATATAGTGCTATTGTATTTTCTCTTACAGCATCTGTTGTAGGAATCAAAGGAAGTCTGAAGTTTTCTTCCCCATAGCCCATTTCCTTTAATACAGCCTTCACTGGTGTTGGGCTGACATCTGAGAATAGGGCATCTATAAATGGGTTTAGGGCAAGCTGTAGGTCCCTAGCTTCATTGATTCTTCCCTCCTGATATAGGCTGTATACTCTTAAAAATTCTACTGGTAGACAATTGGATACAACACTTATTACCCCATCTCCACCGTGTACTAGGAAGTCAAAAAAGCTTCCATCATCCCCACTGTACAGGTTAAAGTCTATATTAGGCTCAAGGTAGCCCCTTACTCTATCAAGGTAGCCTATGTCTCCAGTTGCATCCTTTAGGGCTACTATATTCCTGTGTCCAGCTAGTTCTGCTACTGTTTCAGGATTAATAGTCATGCCTGTCCTTCCTGGAACATTGTATAGGATAATTGGTATATCAACACTATCTGCAATAGCAAAATAGTGGGCAACCAGACCCCTCTGGCTAGTCTTGTTATAGTAAGGAGTTACTACTAGGGCTGCATCTGCCCCATTTTCCTTTGCAAGCCTTGTATGGTCTATGGCTGTAAGAGTATTATTAGATCCTGTTCCTAGTATTATAGCACAGTCCCTGTCACCCCTGATTCTTATTGTCCTTCTTAGTAGGTCTAGCTTTTCTTCTATAGTAAGGGTTGCTCCCTCACCTGTAGTGCCTGCTACTATGATTCCATTTATGCCTGAGCTTATCTGGAATTCTACAAGTCTTTCATAGGCTGCATAATCTATACTTCCGTCATTATTCATCGTCGTTGCTATTGCTGTTGCTACTCCATTAAAAATTGCTGTCATTTTTATTTCCCCCTTTAATTGTCTATTATTTATTATTTATAATTTATTCTCATTTACCTATTCTCTTCTTTATCTGTTCTCTTCTAGCATCTCTGCTATTTGAACTGCATTGCTGGCAGCACCCTTCCTAATATTGTCTGCCACACACCAGATATGAAAGCTATTAGGCTGTGATATATCTCTTCTTATTCTTCCGACCAAGACCTCATCACGACCTGTAGCCTCTATAGGCATAGGATATAGGTTGTTTTCTGGGTCATCCACTACTATTACTCCTGGTGCCTCCCTCAATATATTTCTTACATCCTCAACCTCTGCAGGTCTTTCAAAGGTGATATTGATTTCTACTGAATGTGAGTTTAGAACTGGTACCCTGGCACAAGTTGCCGTAATGGAAACATCATCACCTAGGTTTAATATCTTCTTAGTCTCTTCAATCATTTTCATCTCTTCCTTTGTGTATCCATTATCTAGGAATACATCTATATGAGGAAGTACATTGTTGTAGATTGGGTGAGGGTACTTTTTAGGTGGCTGACCTGCCTGGCCATTCACTAGGTCATCTATTCCCCCCTTACCTGACCCTGATACAGCCTGGTAGGTAGTATAGGCTATCCTCTTTACTCCATATTCATCTATCAATGGCTTTAGTGGTACTACTGACTGGATAGTCGAGCAGTTTGGATTTGCTATTATTCTTCTCTCTAGCTTTGGATAGTTGCACTCAGGAACTATCAGGTCTATGTCCTCCTGCATTCTCCATGCACTTGAGTTGTCTATTACTATGACACCATGCTCTTCAGCTATAGGTGCAAACTTCAATGAAGTCGACCCTCCTGCTGAGAAAATCGCATAGTCTATATCCTTATCAAATGAATGTTCATTTAGTTCCTCTACTACTACATCCTGGCCTCTGAACTGTAAGACCTTTCCTGCTGACCTGGCTGATGCCATTAAATATATATTGTCTACCCTTAGGTTACTTTCTCCCAAGCGCTCTATCATCTTAGTTCCTACTACACCTGTTGCTCCAACTATTGCAAAATTTGCCATACTAACATCTCCCTTACATAAGTATTATTTAAAAAATTCTATCATATTTCCTATTGCTTATCTTGCTTATCTACCTAATTTTATCTTAAAACCTCATCTTCCTATCTTCTATTTCTTTCCTATCAAATCCATCATCCATAGGTTAGGCTATATATTGAACTCCTTACATAGCAATATAACTGCCTTTTCAGATATGTCCTTGTCTATAGCATAGGATATTGATATTTCAGATGTTGTTACCTGGTAGAAGTTGATTCCATTTGAGCATAGAAGCCTAAAGGCTCTTGCTGCAACACCACTTACATCCCTCATGCCTGAACCTACTATACTTACCTTGGCACAATCTGTACGGATTGAATACCTTATGCCTTTAAATTCTTCCTTTAAGCTATCTAGGATCTGGTTCAAGAAGTTCCTATCAGTGTCCTTACAAGTGAAGGAAACATTCATATCCTCACCCGATACTATCTGACTGATCATATCAATATTTACACTGAACCTATCAAGCTGGTTGAATAGCTCCTCTACAAAGTTCGTTCCTATATCACTACAAGTCAAGGTAACGTGTAGTATATCCCTATCTAGTGCTACTCCTGTAACAACCTTCTTTTCTAGTAAGTCTGTATTTGCCATAATCCAAGTTCCTTTCGTATCTGATAATGTTTTTGCTAAATATAGTGGTACATTGTAATTTTTCGCTATTTCAACACAGCGTGTTTCTAGAACTCCTGCACCTAGGGCTGATAGCTCTAGCATTTCCTCGTAGCTTACCTGACTTAGCTGTCTTGCTGCCTTATATATTCTAGGGTCTGTACCAAAGACACCTGTCACATCTGTATATATCTCACAAGAGGCCCCTATTGCTGCTGCCAGAGCAACTGCCGATGTATCGGATCCTCCCCTTCCTAGGGTTGTGATTTCTAGGTTTTCATTATATCCCTGGAAGCCTGCAACTACCAGTATATCAAATTCCTCTAGCTGACCATTTAAAAAATCCGCATCAATATCTGCTATCCTGCTCTTTGTATGCTGGCCAAAGGTCTTGATTCCTGCCTGTATTCCCGTCAATGACCTTGCCCTTACACCCAGCTCATTTAGGGTAATGGCCATTAGGGAGATTGTATTTTGCTCGCCTATTGCTAGTAGGGTATCTAGTTCTCTGACATCTGGATTGTCAGTTATCTTCTCAACCTGCTTTAGTAACTCATCTGTAGTCTTTCCCATAGCTGATACTACGACAATTAGCTTTTCATTATTCTCTATCCTTTTTTTCAGGTAGGTCGAAATATCCTTTATCTTATCAATAGTTCCTACTGAACTTCCCCCGAATTTTAGTACTGAAACTTGTTTCATAAACTCATCCTCCATTAATGCACAATAATCATAATAAATTATTTTAATTAACTAATAGGAATATATGCCCTTCTAGTATTTTTTAATAAAAAAGGCAAATGTAGTTAGTCCACATTTGCCTGAAAGTTTTAAATCCTGTATATATTTTTCCTATACCTAGGCCTTCTCCAAGAAAACCCCTTATAAGCTATATACTATATAATCGACATATTATGGCTAGCTCTCCATTAAAAAAGACAAATGTAGGTAGCCTACATTTGTCTATAATATTCACATAACATGACAATCTACTGGCTAGCCCTCCATTATACTCCTATAATGACAGAACAAAAACTCTTAATCCTTGTTCCAACAATACCTGCAAAGCACTACAAGTATTATTTCGGCAACATCCCCTTTCAAAGTAAACTGCTTGCTTTCATTATCTACTCCTACTCTTGTCAGTCGCGCCTCTATCCTATTTATTAAGTTAATAGTTATTATATAGCATAGACAGGCTTTTGTAAAGCCTTATTTCCCATTTATTAGCAATTAATACTAATAAAAAATAAAGTCCTTGAAAAAAGAAGGTGGAATAAGTCCAACCTTCCATCTCCAATACTATAAATTAATCTCCTATTTAGAATTCTACTTCTAGAAGAATTGGTGCATGGTCCTGCCTCTCTCCAGAGTCTACCATTTCTGATACCCTTACCTTGTCAGCCACATCCTGGCTGACTATCCAATAGTCGATTCTCCAGCCCGTATTGTTCACCTTGCTAGTCTTTACCCTCTGAGCCCACCATGAATATACCTCTTCTATATCTCCGTGGACATGCCTAAAGGTATCTACAAACCCCCTAGCAAGCAGGTTTGTAAAGCCCTCTCTTTCCTCATCAGTAAAGCCTGGTGACCTATGGTTAGAAGCTGGGTTGGCTAGGTCTATTTCCTTGTGGGCAACATTGTAGTCCCCACATGCAAGTACAGGCTTGTTCTTGGCTAGACCCTCAAGATAGTCTGCATACTTTTTATCCCATTCCTGCCTATCCTCTAGTCTCTTTAGGCCATCACCAGCATTTGGTGTATAGACCTGTGTTACATAGCATGAATCTAGCTCAAGAGTAATAATCCTACCCTCGGAGTCCATCGTACATGGAGCCCCTATTTCAGGATATGTAGCCTTTATATCCATCCCCTTCCTATATAGGAACATGGTACCAGCATATCCCTTTCTAGCAGGCTCTACAGATGACCTCCAAACATGGTTATAGCCAGGGAATATTTCCTCTAGACACTCTATATGCTTTTTAGTTGGTCCCTTAGCTGATAACTTAGTCTCCTGTAGAGCTATAATGTCCGCATCCATACTGGCTAGCTTTTTTAGGACATCCCTTGACAGTAGGGCTCTTGCAGAGTCACTCGTTAGGGCTGCATTTAAAGAATCTATGTTCCAAGAAATTAACTTCATACTTACCTCCTAATATTCCTTTTACTTAATCATACTTATAGTATTAGTTTCATTTTTTTGTTTGCCTGAGCAAACCCCATTACCTACTATTATACCCAATAATAGCTAATCAATACTAGCTATAGGAAAAATATTATATAACTTCTGGCCTATTTAATAGGGCTTTATTAATAGATAGACTTGTAGCTGCTTGTATTTACTAAGGACAATCTAGCCACCTAAGCTTAGGTCACCTATTTCTACAAAAAAAGAGAGTGCAAGCACTCTCTTTATATATATCAAATAATATAATTATTCAATTATAGAAGCAACAACTCCAGAAGCTACTGTTCTACCACCTTCTCTGATGGCGAATCTAAGACCTTCTTCAACACATATAGAGTTGATTAGGTCAACTTCGATTGTTACGTTGTCACCAGGCATAACCATTTCTATACCTTCTGGTAGCTTACACTCACCAGTTACGTCAGTTGTTCTGAAGTAGAACTGTGGTCTATATCCATCGAAGAAAGGAGTATGTCTACCACCTTCTTCTTTCTTAAGAACGTAGATTTCTGCAGTGAACTTAGTATGAGCTTTAACTGTTCCTGGCTGAGCAAGAACCTGTCCTCTTTCGATTTCGTCTCTCTGAACACCTCTTAGTAGAGCACCGATGTTATCACCAGCTTCTGCCTGATCTAGTAACTTTCTGAACATTTCTACTCCTGTTACTACAACCTTTCTTGGTTCATCAGCCAAACCAACTAGTTCAACTTCATCAGAAACCTTAAGAACACCTCTTTCAACTCTACCAGTTGCAACTGTACCTCTACCAGTGATTGAGAATACGTCTTCTACTGGCATTAGGAATGGCTTGTCAACATCTCTTTCTGGAGATGGGATATATTCGTCTATAATGTTGTAGAATTCTATTATCTTTTCTCCCCATTCAGAATCTGGGTCTTCAAGAGCCATTAGAGCAGAACCTCTAACTATTGGAGTATCATCTCCTGGGAAATCATATTCGTTAAGTAGTTCTCTAACTTCCATTTCAACTAGTTCTAGAAGTTCGTCGTCATCTACCATATCACACTTGTTTAGGAATACAACGATGTAAGGAACACCAACCTGTCTAGAAAGTAGGATATGTTCTCTTGTCTGAGGCATTGGACCATCTGTTGCAGCAACAACTAGGATAGCACCGTCCATCTGAGCAGCACCTGTGATCATGTTCTTAACATAGTCAGCATGTCCTGGGCAGTCAACGTGAGCATAGTGTCTAGCTGGAGTTTCATATTCAACGTGAGCAGTAGAGATAGTGATACCTCTTTCTCTTTCTTCTGGCGCCTTGTCTATGTTGGCGAAGTCTACCGCTTCACCTAACTGATACTTGTTGTGTAATGTCTTTGTTATAGCTGCTGTTAATGTAGTCTTACCGTGGTCAACGTGACCGATTGTACCAATATTAACATGTGGCTTACTTCTTTCAAATTTAGCTTTTGCCATTTTAAGTTTCCTCCCTTAAGAAATAAATTATTTATTAATTGGAGGGCGGAATCCACCCCCCTTTTTATTCTTTATAAGTATATCACTTTTATACTTATTTTTCAACAATTCATTAAAAATCTGATAATTTTTTAAGTCTATAAGCGATTTTTTCGCTTTTTTTTACTTTTTTAGCTTAAATATCTAACCAATTGGCTTAAGTTAGCCTTTTGTGACTACTTACCTTCTGTTATCTTCTTAGCAACAGAACCTGGTACCTGTGCATAGTGGTCAAATATCATTGTATAAGTCGCTCTACCCTGAGTAGTAGATCTTAGGTCTGTAGAATATCCGAACATTTCAGATAGTGGAACGTGAGCTCTAACAACCTGAGCACCGTTTCTTTCTTCCATACCCTGAATCATACCTCTTCTAGAGTTAAGGTCACCCATAACGTCACCCATGTAATCGTCTGGAGTAACAACTTCAACTGCGAAGATTGGTTCAAGAAGAACTGCATTACCCTTCTTCATTGCATCCTTGAAGGCCATAGAAGCTGCCATCTTGAAGGCCATTTCTGATGAATCGACTTCATGGTAAGAACCATCGTATAGTTCAACAGCAACGTCAACAACTGGATAACCAGCTACGATACCTGACTGCATAGCACCCTGGATACCCTGGTCAACTGGACCAATATATTCCTTAGGTACAGATCCACCAACAGTCTTGTTTTCGAACTTGTATCCTTCGCCTGGCTCAAGTGGATTAACTCTGATCTTAACGTGACCGTACTGACCTCTACCACCTGACTGCTTAGAGTACTTGTACTCAACATCAACTGGAACTGTAATAGTTTCTCTGTATGCAACCTGAGGAGCACCAACTGTTGCTTCAACCTTGAATTCTCTTAGTAGTCTGTCAACGATGATTTCTAGGTGAAGCTCACCCATACCACCGATGATAGTCTGGCCAGTTTCTGCATCAGTTCTAACTGTGAATGTAGGGTCTTCTTCAGCAAGCTTCTGAAGAGCTACACCCATCTTTTCCTGAGCTGCCTTAGAAGCTGGTTCTATGGCAACGAAGATAACTGGTTCTGGGAATTCCATTGATTCAAGTATAATAGGTTCATTAGGATCACATAGTGAGTCTCCTGTAGTTGTATCCTTAAGACCAACTGCAGCAGCTATATCACCTGCATAAACTTCTGTTATTTCTTCTCTTGTATTGGCATGCATCTGAAGGATACGACCAATTCTTTCTCTCTTGTTCTTTGTAGCATTTAGTACATAAGAACCAGATTCTAACCTACCAGAGTAAACTCTGAAGAAGGCTAGCTTACCTACGAATGGGTCAGTCATGATTTTGAATGCAAGAGCTGAGAATGGTTCATCATCCGATGCATGTCTTTCACTTTCTTCACCATCTGGTAGGATACCCTTTATAGATTCTATATCAGTTGGAGCTGGTAGGTAATCTATAACTGCGTCCAATAGTAACTGAACACCCTTGTTCTTGTAAGCAGTACCACAAAGTACTGGGTTCATTTCACAAGCTATAGTTGCCTTTCTGATAGCTACCTTTAGTTCATCTATACTTATTTCTTCACCTTCTAGGTACTTCATCATTAGATCTTCATCAGTTTCTGCAACTGCTTCTATCATGACTTCCCTATACTCATTGGCCTTGTCTACCATGTCAGCTGGGATATCTACGACTTCTATTTCAGTACCTTCATCGTTCTTATAGATATTAGCCTTCATAGTTAATAGGTCTATGATACCTGTGAAGTTTTCTTCGCTACCTATTGGTAACTGTATAGCTACAGCATTAGCCTTAAGTCTGTCCTTCATCATTTCTACAACATTTAGGAAGTCAGCACCCTGTCTGTCCATCTTGTTTACGAATGCGATTCTAGGAACACCGTAAGTTTCAGCCTGTCTCCATACATTTTCTGACTGAGGCTCAACTCCTGATCTAGCACAGAAAACTGCAACAGAACCGTCTAGTACTCTTAGAGATCTTTCAACTTCTACTGTGAAGTCTACGTGTCCAGGAGTATCTATAATGTTTATTCTGTAGCCATCCCACTGACAAGTTGTAGCGGCAGAAGTAATTGTGATACCTCTTTCCTTTTCCTGTTCCATCCAGTCCATCTGAGATGCACCGTCGTGAGTTTCACCTATCTTATGAGTACGACCAGCATAGAACAAGATTCTTTCAGTAGTTGTAGTCTTACCTGCATCTATGTGGGCCATTATTCCTATATTTCTAGTCTTTTCCAATGGAAATTGTCTAGCCATTTCTTTCCTCCTTAATTATTTCAAACTCGGTTGATGACTACCATCTGTAGTGAGCAAATGCCTTATTGGCTTCTGCCATCTTATGAGTATCTTCTTTCTTCTTAACTGAAGCTCCTGTGTTGTTAGCTGCATCCATTATTTCCTTTGCAAGCTTTTCAACCATTCCCTTTTCGCCTCTAGCTCTTGTATATCTTACTAACCATCTAAGTCCTAGAGTCTGTCTTCTATCAGCTCTAACTTCGATAGGTACCTGATAGTTGGCACCACCGACTCTTCTAGCCTTAACTTCTAGTACTGGCATGATGTTTTCCATAGCCTTGTTGAATACTTCTAGAGCATCTTCTCCAGTTCTTTCAGCTACTAATGCGAATGCATCATATACTATTCTCTGTGACTTTCCTCTTTTTCCGTCATACATTAAATTGTTTATTAACTTTGTTACTACCTTACTTCCGTACATTGGATCTGGTAAAACTTCTCTCTTTGGAACATTACCTTTTCTTGGCATTACGCTTCCCTCCTTAATTATTAAAGTTAAATCATAGGTACTCGACATTCTTTTTGCCGTGATGCCATAAATATATTATTTAAAGCATCGAACTATAATCAATTGCTGTTTTCCAGCTACTTGTCTGTTCAATTCTGGCTTGAACCCGCCCTGGGGTCTATCCCCTTTGCAAACCTCTATGGTCTACTAAAACTAAGTAAGTTTCTCTCTTAATTACTTCTTAGCTTCTTTTGGTCTCTTAGCACCGTACTTAGATCTTGACTGTCTTCTTGCGTCAACACCTGCAGTATCAAGTGTACCTCTTAGAATATGGTACCTAACACCTGGTAAGTCCTTTACTCTACCACCTCTGATCATAACAACACTATGTTCCTGTAGGTTATGACCTTCACCTGGTATGTATGCAGATACTTCTATTCCGTTTGTAAGTCTAACTCTGGCAACCTTTCTAAGGGCTGAGTTTGGCTTCTTAGGTGTTACTGTCTTTACAGAAGTACAAACACCTCTCTTCTGTGGGGCACTAACATCAGTGGCCTTCTTGTATAAAGAATTGTAGCCCTTCTGAAGTGCTGGAGCAGTAGATTTCTTTTCTACAGCTTTTCTACTCTTACGTACTAATTGGTTGATTGTTGGCATCAACTGCACCTCCTTTTGTTTAAATTTTCGATCTTGTTAATTGACCGCCAACCGGACCAATATGCATAGCATATTGATTAATTGTTTTGATGCTTTTAGTCTTCACTAAAAAGGTATGCAATCTGTAGATTACATACCTTATAATTTTATCACCTCAAAGGGCTTGTGTCAACTAGTTTGTAGAATAATTTTTGCTTTTTAAAAACCATCTAAAGTTAGTCCCTCTTGAACAAATCCCTAGTGTATACCTTATCTGCTACATCATCAAGACAAGAGTCATACCTATTGGCTATTATACTGTGACTTATAGTCTTAAATTTTTCAATATCATTTACTATCCTACTACCAAAGAATGTTGTTCCATCCTCTAAGGTAGGCTCATATATTACTACTGTGGCTCCCTTGGCCTTTAGTCTCTTCATAACTCCCTGTATAGATGAATACCTGAAGTTGTCTGAATTTGACTTCATAGTGAGTCTGTAGACACCTATTACACATTCCTTTTCATTTTCTACAGAATACTCTCCATGACTATAGTAGTCATAATAGCCAGCTAGGTTTAGCACCCTGTCAGCTATAAAGTCCTTCCTAGTCCTATTACTTTCAACTATGGCAGACATCATATTCTGTGGGACACTATCATAGTTGGCTAGGAGTTGTTTGGTATCCTTTGGTAGGCAATAGCCCCCATACCCAAAGGATGGATTGTTGTAGTGGCTGCCTATCCTTGGATCTAGGCAGACGCCCTGGATTATATCCTCTGTACTCAAGCCCTTCATCTCAGCATAGGTATCTAGCTCGTTAAAGTAGCTAACCCTTAAGGCTAGATAGGTATTGGCAAAAAGCTTGACTGCCTCTGCCTCTGTAAAGCCCATCGATAGGATGGCTATGTCCTCCTTGATTGCCCCCTCGGCTAGGAGCTTGGCAAATATATTACTGGCCTCGGTTAAGACTTTATCCTCCTTGTCCGTAGATACTATTATCCTAGATGGATACAGGTTGTCGTATAGGGCCTTTGACTCCCTCAGAAACTCTGGACTAAAGATTATATTTTTAGTCTTGTACTTGGCCCTGACTGCCTCGGTATAGCCAACTGGTATGGTCGACTTGATTACTATGATGGCCTCCTTGTTTACCTCCAAGACCCTTTCAATTACCGCCTCTATGGCTGATGTATCAAAATAATTTTTCTGAGCATCATAATTGGTAGGTGCAGCTATGACCACATAATCTGCATCCCTATATGCCATATCAGTATCAAGACTAGCAACCAGGTCCAGGTCCCTATTGGCCAAATAGTCTTCTATATAATCATCATGTATAGGAGATATTTTCTTATTAATCATATTCACTTTTTCTTCTTCCACGTCTACAGCCACGACCCTATTTGCCTGGGCCAAAAGTATGGCTATGGATAGGCCTACGTAGCCTATTCCTGCTACAGCTATCTTATAAGACCTATTTAATTTTGTTTCTTGTCTATCCAAAACCTTCATCCTATAGACCCTTCTTTCTATTTTTCAACTAGGAGTACAATAGCCTGGGAAGAAATGCCTTCCTTGGCACCTGTAAAGCCTAGTCCTTCCTCTGTAGTTGCCTTGACATTTATATTAGCCCTGTCTGTATCAAGGATTCTTGCAAAATTATCTATCATGCTTGACAGGTGGGGGGCCATCTTCGGCGCCTGGGCTATAATAGTGCAGTCTGCATTTCCCAACCTATATCCCTTCCTGTCCATCAGGTCCTTGGCATAGGCCAAGAGCTTAAGACTATCCACCCCCTTGTACTTGGGGTCAGTATCTGGAAAGTGCCTACCTAAGTCCCCCTCACCAAGTGCACCAAATATTGCATCTATTAGGGCATGAGTTAGTACATCAGCATCCGAATGACCTAGTAGACCCTTGTCATGGTCTATTTTGACGCCACCTATTATAAGGCCCCTATCCTCTACCAACTTATGTACATCGTATCCAATTCCTACCCTCATCTGCTTCCTCCTTATCAGCCTAAATAAGGCCTTACTATATCATTAATCAAGTATATACCTAGCCTGCCTTATATCCTCAGGCGTTGTAATCTTATTATTCATATATGACCCCATAATCATCTTCACCTTGTAGCCATACCTTTCAACTAGACTTGCATCATCAGTACTTAAAAATGCCTCCTGCCTAGCCTTTATATGGGCCTCCCTTATAAGGTCAAAACTAAAGGTCTGTGGTGTCTGGGCACACCAAACCTGGCTCCTATCTGGCGTATCCAGTATTATTCCTTCCTGGTCAACTATCTTGACAGTATCCTTGCTAGGAACTCCAACGCAGGTCGCTCCACATTCAATTGTCTCTAGTATGGACCTGGTAATTGTATCCTCATCTACAAAGGGTCTAGCCCCATCATGTATCAGGAGAATATGAGTATCGTCTGAGAGTACCCCCATACAGTTATATATAGAATCCTGCCTCTCTGCACCACCTATAACCCTGACTATATCCTCAAAACCACAGGCATCTATTATTGAATCTATTTGGACCCTATCTTCCTCCCTTATAGCTAAGATTATTTTCCTAACCCTAGGGTGGTTATAAAATTTAGCTATTGTATGGGCTATAATTGGCCTATCTCCTAGGTCCAAAAGAATCTTATTTTTATCAGCCATCATCCTCTTGCCAGATCCCGCTGCCAGGATGATTACATCTGCATTTATATTAGTCTTCATCTTCTACCACCTTGCTTATATCGTGCGGATGACCTCCGCCAACCTTCTTTGTAGAAGACTTTGAGTCCATACTATATTTAAAGGCCGACCCAGTCTTCCTAAAACTGCCCGGTGATATACCCACAGTTTTTGTGAATACTGTGGAAAAATAGCTCACATTTCTGTAGCCACATTCCTGACTTATTTCAGCTATATTTTTTTCCGTCTGTAAAAGTAAATTTCTTGCACGGTTTA
>NZ_CDRRTB010000019.1:0-21629 GCF_977045075.1 Peptostreptococcus sp.
AATACTTTTTTGATGATTCCAAGTATAGCCAAGTATGTATGGGTGCCCATATTATGTCTACTTGTCATAACTAACGCAAGAAAAATTGTTATAACTAGCCAAGCTGATGGACAAATGGTGGGTATTTGTAGAATGTTATTTATGATTATTTTTTCATTTCTGGCAGGTTGGTCACAGGAAAATCTTGCCATTGGTATAATTTTTATCTTCTTATACTATATATTTAGGTCATTCGAGGGTGAAAGAAAGAACATGCTGGTATTAATTTTATCCATGCTAAGTATGCTGACGGGGTTTGTCGTTATGATGTCATCACCATCTAGAAGGGGGGCTGGAGGACAAAGTCATGTTATGGGAGACCTTTATGCGGGAGCTTCTAAACTATCAGCCTTCAATAATGACTTTTTAAACCTAGTACTTTTATTTATGATAGCGGCCATAATACTCCTTGTGGTTTCAAGACTGATAAATGTGGAAAAAAATTGGGAGTCGGAAATATACCTTCTTTCAGGTATAATATCCTTCTTATTTGTATCACTCTTGCCTATAGGAGATAAAAATCCTGTATTTATGCCAGCCATATTTTTTATAATCTCTGGCCTAATTAGCTTTACAGAGATAGGAGAGAACAATCTTATCTTCTCTTCGGTTTGTTTAGGTTTCATTTTACTTATATATGTTGTTTTATTTATACCTAGCCTTCAGGGCGCTCTTACAGCGAATAAGGACTACTTGTCTAGGTATAGTGCTAGAGAGATTATAATAATAGACAACAGGACAAATGGACACTTTGAAAATATTGAAATTCCATCTATAGGGGCTAAGAACACCTATATGGCGGCCTATGGTAGCCCAGATGGAAGTAACGACCCCAAGTACTGGGTTAACCAGTATATCTCCAAGTACTATGGCGTTGGTAGTGTCTTAGTAAGATAGTGGGAAAGTTGCATAGATTTTATAATAAGAGTATTAGGAGGGGTGGTTAAATGTCTAAAAAAAATGTTAAGACAAACGCAATGAGAATACTTGATTTGGAAAAAATTAATCATAATGAACTGTCTTATCCAGTTACTAAGGACCATGTGGATGGCATTACTGCAGCCAAGTCCCTGGGTAAGGATCCTAAGACAGTTTATAAGACCCTAGTAACTCAGGCAAGCTCAAGGGCCTACTATGTATTTGTTATACCAGTAGCAGAAAATCTTAGCCTAAAGAAGGCTGCGAGGGCCTGTGGTGAAAAAAATCTTGAAATGATACATGTTAGGGACATAAACAAGGTTACAGGCTACATTAGAGGAGGTTGCTCACCAATTGGTATGAAAAAGACTTATCCAACCTATATAGACCAGTCAGCCAAGGACATTGAAACGATAACAGTAAGTGCAGGCAAGGTTGGATATCAGGTAGAGCTAAGCCCTGATGACTTAATAAACTTAATTAAAGGCCAGTATGCTGATCTTATAGCAGACTAGTCTGTATATGGAATTAATGAGGTGTAGAATTGATAAAAATAGGTGAAGTAAATAAGTTGAAGGTTTTGAGGAAAAAGGACTACGGTTACTTTTTAGACGGACAAACCAAGGATACTAGTGATGATATACTCTTACCAAAACAGAATATTATTGATGAAAACAGGATTAGCTTAAGCCAAGATGTAGAGGTATTTGTATATAAGGATTCACAGAATAGGTTAGTGGCAACTCAAAAAGAACCCAAGGCCATGGCGGGTCAGGTAGCAATACTTGAGGTATGTGATAACTCTGAAATAGGTAGCTTTATAGATATTGGACTTGAAAGGGATGTATTAGTTCCATTTAGAGAGAGAAAGTACAAGCTATTTGAAGAAGAAAAATATCCATTCTATATATATGTAGATAAGTCTGGTAGGCTTGCGGCAACAACAGATATTGGACCATACCTAAGCTTAGAGGCGAACCTGAAGAAGGGGGATGTATGTAGCGGATATGTATTTGGCTTCCAGTCAAATGGTACAGCCCTTGTATGTATAGAACCTAACTATTATGGTCTCATTTTAAAGGATGAATATTACACAAGCCTTAGAGAGGGTGATCGACTAGAGGGTCTAAGGGTAGTAAAGACCCATGAAGATGGGAAACTAGGCCTATCAACAAGAGCCGAAAAAGGGGAAGAACTAGACAAGCTGGCTAAAAATATCATTAGCTATATGGAGGGGAATGATGGCTTTATGAGGTTTAACGATAAGTCAGACCCCGAAGAGCTTAGACTTGTATTCTCAACGAGCAAAAAGAATTTCAAGAGAAGTTTAGGTACCTTGATGAAGGCTGGCCTAGTTAGACAGGATGAAAAGGGAACTTGGTTGCTATGAAGCCATACTGAGAGTCCTGTATAAGTAATATATGAGTATATTCACAGGCAATCTATATAAAATTATATACAGATGAAGAAGCCTTCTCCTAAATATTAGGGGAAGGCTTCCAATATTACTTTATAAATTTTATAACTTATAACTTGATATAGTCAATTTATCTAGAACCATAGCCTAAATATCTAGGCTAAAGCTAAGTGGTAAGAGGTGGATGATATCTGTAACAAGGACCTCTCTACCATTTGTAAGTATTATAGGGCATGTTGGTTCTAAGAGTTCAGATAAGACCTGTCTACAGGCACCACACGGAGTGGTTAATTTATCATCTTCTGACACGATAGCAATAGCCCTTATATCCTTTTTTCTGAAACCATGTGAGAAGGCAGAAAAAATGGCATTTCTTTCTGCACAATTAGTCAGTCCCAATGATGAGTTCTCAATATTTGTACCGATAAAGTATTGGTCTGTCTTTGTCTCTACACAGGCACCTACCCTGAAATTAGAGTAGGGTGAGTATGAGTTTTTTAAGGCCTTGAAGGCCATATCTATCAAGGATTGGTCCCTCTTATCTATCTTGTCTAGCCATTCTGAGTTAAAGTACTTTTTGTTTGGGTTATATCTACCATTAGTATTCATAATTATTTCACCACCTATATATTAATAATATTTATATACTTCCGTCATTTTCTATATCTCTACATTGTACATTTTTGATTGAATCTGTAATTTGATAATTGACAGCCTCTACCATAAATTGTATTACATCCAGGGTATGAAGAACATAGTCATAGTCGATTGGTCGTCTATCATGACTATTTGGCTGGAAGTCAAGCTCATGGGCTATTATATTTCTTCTATCTGCAAGGTCATCAACAAATTTTTTTAGTGCGGTAATGCTAGTTAGGTCCTTGAATCTCATCATCACTCTAGGATGGATAGCCTTCCACATATTGAAGTTAATTACATAGCCTAGGTTTCTATCTATTGCGTATGACTTTTGCATGGTAAAGCTTGACGTTACCTCGTATATGGTGTCACTCAAGATTTTCTCCTTTTCTTGAGGGTCGAATTCAATCTTGTCAAACTTGTTCAAAAGAGAAATCGGAACCATAAAGCTATCAAAGGACTTGCCAGCAGGGGCCTTATCCTTAAATATTTGAAGTAGCATAGTTTTTACTATATCATGCATATATTTGTCCATTGAGCCACAAATTAGAATAATACAATATCTAAGTATGTTTTCGTCCTTCTTATTTTCCAACATAAGGTTTCTGATTTTTTTTGTGTTAGAATGGAAAACGTCTATAGGTATATTTATACTGGGATCAAGCAGGTCTAATCCAGTAGCCCTTGGCTTTATAGTAGGTTTTGGTCTTTTGAAAGAGTCTTTGTATTTATTATTCATGTAACCCCCTCCTAAAGAAATTTAATCCTCCATATTTTCCTGCAAGATAGGCATTTCTAAAGTTTTCACTCTTGGAAACATCCATTATATCTGCCAATGAGTAGATAGTAGTCTCATTGAAGTCCATGTCCGTGATATAAACCTGGTCACGCCTTAAGCTCTTCATTTCAAGAAGGTCTGTTGTATGCGTAGTTGTAATCAGTTGACCTGACTTGTTTTCTACTGGGTTTTGGAAGAGCCCAATAATGTACTGAGAAACCAGTGGGTGTATATAAGATGTCATTTCATCTATAACTAAGGTCTTACCATTATATAGGGCATCATAGATATAGGCATATAGTGCATAAATCTTGATAGTACCCTCTGATTCCTCAAAAAGGTTAAAGATTACATCCTTTGAATTACCTTCTACATCAAGTCCCCTTTTGAATGTATTGAGGGTCATAGCTTCAGAATCACCATCATCTATACCAGTTGAGTTTTGTCTAATACTATTATAAAGGCTAGATTCACGAAGCTCATTTTTTATGGTTTCGTCAATATCAGAATCCTCAAGAGCCTGACTAAGGCTTTGTGTCTGAATAGAGCTGATATTTGAATAGCTAATATCAGACAGCATTCTTAGGAGTTTGGCATGGAAAATATCACCCTTTTCAAGCAGGTAGCGGGTAGTTTTTTGTATATTCTCCCTTGAGTCGAAGTTGTTCTTAATGATAATTAGGTCATTTTCAACCCAATTTACAAAGCTTTCAACCCTTTCATCAAAAATACTAACACTTCCGACTAAGGGTCTCTTAGATATATTTGGTCCCATAATTTTTGCTATTATATCCTTGTCAATATTAAAATCCAAGGAAAATTCATTATGGGTCCTATTTATTAGGAGTGTATAGTTTTCCTCTGAATCAAAGGTGGATAGTCTTTCGCATATTATTGAGCTTTTATCATACTCGACCTGGTAGTCAAAAATATAATTATTGACAAGAGCCCTCAGTTGGTAGGATGTAGGCTTACCCCTATAGGTATCCGATAGCTTAAAAGGCTTATACTGAAAGATATCTATGCCTAGTTTTTCTGGATTTGATATCTTTGAAAAAACAATCTGATTTTTAGCCATATCGAGAGCCTTTAAAAAGTTTGATTTACCTGAGGCATTGAATCCGTATATGGTGATTGCAGGTAGTAGGTTAAGATAGCCATTAGCCCTATGTATTTTAATTTTACTTCCTTCTTCGTCATCGGATTCTACAAGTGAAAAATTCAACCTATTCTTTATAGAAAGGTAGTTTTCTATACTAAAATCAATTAACATATGCAATCCCTCCTTAGCTTATATATACTATTATACTACATGGAGAGACTAGTTAGTTATTTATAACAAAAAAAATAGAGGTTGTTGATCAACCTCTACTTTTTTTGTGAGAAATACCTAATAAGAAATGTAATTCTTTTAAGTAACTATATTATACAATAAGTTATGAAAAATGTCTAATAGTTTTTGTGAAAATCTAATTTTAATGGTATAATATAGAAGTCGAAGTAGGTAATTTTGCCGAAAATGGGCAAATAAGGCCTATACAAGGAGATAATTTAGGGATAAATTGACCCTATTAGATATAAAAATTGTAATAAAAGGAGTAAATAATGTCGGTTTTAGATTCGTTTTTGAGTAAAAAAGATAATGCGGAAATAAAAAAAATAAATAAAATTGTAGATAAGATAGAAGCAATTGAAGAGGAAATATCTTCACTTTCGGATGAAGACCTTAGAAATAAGACTCAGTTATTTAAAGATAGGCTAGACCAGGGAGAGTCAATTGACGATATACTAGTAGAAGCTTTTGCTGTTGCAAGAGAAGCCTGTAAGAGAGTTTTAGGGATGAGACAGTATAGGGTCCAGCTGATAGGTGGCATAGTTCTACATCAAGGTAAAATAGCAGAAATGAAGACTGGTGAAGGTAAGACCCTAGTTGCAGTAGCTCCTTGCTACCTTAATGCCCTATTAGGCAAGGGTGTTCATGTAATTACTGTGAATGACTACTTGGCTGAGCGTGATGCAGATACTGTAAGGCCAGTATTTGAATTTTTAGGAATGACAGTGGGTACTATTATAACTGGTCAGGACCCGAATACTAGAAGGATTCAATATAATTGTGATGTATCCTATGGTACAAACTCAGAATTTGGTTTTGACTACTTGAGAGACAATATGGTTAAAAATTTCAATGATAAGGTTCAGGGTAAACTTTACTATTGTATAATTGACGAGGTTGACTCTATTCTTATAGATGAGGCAAGAACTCCTCTTATTATATCAGGAGAGGGTGAAGCCATAAGTGACCTATATATACTTGCTGATGATTTTATAAAAACTATAGAAGAGGAAGACTATGATCTTGATGAAAAAGAGCATACTGTTTCCTTAACTGAATCAGGCTTTAGGAAGGCTGAAAACTTCTTTAAAATAAGGACTATTACAAACTTGAACAATATGGCTATATACCACCATATCAACCAGGCCCTTACAGCCCACAAGTTGATGAATATTGATGATGACTACGTAGTAAAGGATGGAGAGGTCTTTATAGTAGATGAGTTTACTGGTAGAATAATGGATGGTAGAAGGTTCTCTGATGGACTTCACCAGGCTATAGAAGCCAAAGAAAGGGTTGAAATAAAGTCTGATAACAAGACTATGGCGACAGTTACCTACCAGAACTTCTTTAGGATGTATGAAAAGCTATCTGGTATGACAGGAACAGCCAAGACTGAAGAAAATGAATTTGAACAAACCTACAATATGAATGTAGTGCAGATACCTACTAATAAGCCAGTAATAAGAGCTGACTTAAATGATAAGGTATATGCAACAGAAAAAGAGAAATTTAATGCTGTTGTAGAAGAGATAATAAAGGTCCATAGTACAGGTCAGCCGATGCTGATTGGTACTGCGACTGTCGAAAAATCAGAAATATTATCAGACCTTTTGACAAAGAGGGGCTTGAAGCATGAAATACTAAATGCAAAGAATAACAAGATGGAAGCTGAAATAGTTGCCAAGGCTGGTATGATAGGTAATATTACAATAGCTACTAACATGGCTGGTAGAGGTACCGATATAAAGTTAGGTAACGGAGACAAGGAAATAGAAGGGCAGGTTAAGAAATTAGGGGGTCTATACGTTTTAGGCACTGAAAGACATGAATCTCGTAGAATAGACAACCAGCTAAGAGGACGTTCGGGTAGACAGGGTGACCCAGGTGTTTCTAGGTTCTATGTGAGTATAGAGGATGAAATTATCAAGCTATATGGAGGGTCTGCCATCAAGAAACTAAGTAAGAAGCTGAAGCCGGACGAGCATGGTGCCCTATCTAGTAGAGCCCTTACTAGAGCAATAGAAAATGCCCAGAAGGGGATAGAGGGTAAGAACTTTGAGCAGAGAAAAGACGTATTAAAGTACGATAACGTAATAGACAAGCAGAGAAAGGTCATCTATGGAGAAAGAGATAATGTACTTAAGGGTGTAGACCTTAGAGAAACTATCCTGCAGATGGCTAAGGATACTGTAATTGAAAGTGTTGAAAAATATATTGACGTTAAGCCAAGGAATTATTTCAAGTATTTCAAGAGTCTTTATTCTGCTTTTATGCCAGATGGAACTTTGTTGATGCCTGACATAGCCAACATGACTAGGGATGAGGTAATCGACAATACTATGGAAATCGTAAAAAGGGTATATGAATTAAAGATGATGATGGTTCCTGACTATGAGCTGGCTCAACAGGAAAAAGACATACTACTAGAGGTAGTAGATACTTACTGGGTTGACCACATAGACCTGATGGACCAGATGAGACAGAGTGTAGGTCTAGTCTCTGTAGCCCAGAAGGACCCTGTTAAGGAGTATACAATCGAAGGCTACAAGATGTTTGAATCCTTGAATAGAAAGATTAGGAGAGAAACACTGAAATTTGTATTTACCTTTGACGAAGAAGATGAATAAATGAAGGTGATAAAATAATGTATGTAAATGATGTGGAAGAATTTGCTTTGAAAACTTATATACGTAAGTACTTAAAAATTATTAAAACTTTATATTTCGATAAAAAAGCAAAGGACCAGGAGTATGCCTATATGAGGATAGGTGCCATAGATGTGCTAAGGGGAATATTTGTAGTAGCAGCCCTATTTATAATTAACCAGGGTATGGAATCTGCAGTCTCAAGCAATCTGGCTATCTCTACTTGGCATGGCATGACATTTGCAGACCTTGTACTTCCCTATTTTGTGCTGATAATGGGCATGTCCATACCATTTTTTGTAAAGAAAAACTATGCTGATGGGGACTTAATTATAGACATAGTGAAGAGGGTTTTTATCAGGTTTGCAATAATATTTATAGTAGGTCTTCTATATAGTGTGATTTTTATGGAGGGAAGAGCTAGTGTAAGGTTGACTGGGCCATACCAGCTATTGGCCATAGATTATTTATTGGTGGCACTGGCCTATATAGGGCTTTTAAACATTAAGATTAAAAACAATGCCCTTACCTATGTTTTCTTGATTATGGCAATCATAGTGTCCTGCATAATGACCCTAATAGCCTTTATAAGTGGATATTCTATAGATAAGAGTGCTTTTATTGGAATCGATAGGTCCATTTTAGGTGGTTTTATGAGCAAGTCTATTGCAGATCCAGAGGGCTTGATGGCCATATTAGCTGCCAGTCCTCTAGCTATGATAGGCCTGTCTATAGCCTGTATTTTCAATAAGAAGCCTATAAAGAACAAGAGGTATAAAAAGTACTATAGGCCAGCCATGGTAAGAACATATGGTTTTTCAAGGTCCAATTTATGGATAGATATAAAAAGCTGGTTGAATCCAAAGTCTATAGGGTCAATTCTAAGTAACTACTATAGGATAAATGATGAGTTGAAAAAATTGGTCAACTTGGCACTCTTATCCCTGTTGATGCTAATATTATCGCATATAAGTCAGGTATTTATACCTTTGAATAGAAATGTTTTTAGTCTTACCTTTGTATTGAGGATGGCTGAGTATGCATACTTTCTTAGTATGTTGGCATATCTTTTATGTGATATTATGAAACTAAGTTTTGGGACTAGCTTATTAAAGAGAGTTGGTTTGAATGCAGTGCCTATTATTCTCTTGGATACGACAATACATGAGTTGATAAAATTTATACACATCAAGTCTATTTATACAGGAACTTGGTTACCATTTAACAATTGGTTTACTACTGACTTCATACTACCAATAACGGGTACTGGCTATGCATCTGCATGTTATTCTGTGTTTGTTACAGTAATTTGGGTACTACTTTTTAATCTGTTGGAAAAGTATAAGTTAAAGATAAATATATGATAGTGGGGGGCTTATGTTAGAAAAATTTAATACGGAAATTATGAAGGAAAGAGCCAGAAAAGCTTTGATTTTACTAGTTTCCCTAGTATTGATCTTGGCCTTGTTTAGGTTGCTTCACTACCATCAGAGTCAGAGAAGGATTATAAGTGAATATAAGAATACAAATATAAGGGAAAGATTAATAACCAACAATAAGGTTGCACAAATGAAAAAACCATATAAAATAAACAATGGCATAGTTTATGTTCCCTTGATAGAACTGTGTAATAATTTTGGGACGAAGATAGAATATAAGTTCCTTCCCTTTGGAGAAGTAGAGGTTAAATATAAAAAATACACCTACTATATGAAGAGGGGGTCTAATGAAGTTAGGTTTGCGAAAAACAAGGATGTCTTAAAGATGGATGGGGTAATGGAGTATATGGAAGATACTATATATGTTCCCCTAGATTTTATATATAAGGTCTTGGATGTCAATGTAGTCCAATCGAGTGATAGGACTGTATACATGGATAACTATCCTAAGAAGTTTAACTATTCTTGGGTAAGTGAAAATAGGTATATTGCCCACGCCATGGGTGGAGTAGATGGTAATTCATATACAAATTCAAGACAGGCTATGATTTCGAGCTACAACAGGGGCTTAAGGGTTTTTGAGGCTGATATGTCTATGTCATCTGACAATGAACTGATACTATTACATTCCTATGATAGGCAGGGCTTGTCAGAGCTTGCACTACCTCTTTCTTGGGCTAATGCAAAGCCTACTAAAAAGGAGTTCTTGAATGAAAAAATCTTAGGTAAATACGATACCTTAGCCTTGGATAATGTTGTTGAGTACATGAAGGACCATAAGGATATGTACCTTGTGGTTGATCTTAAAACAAATGATATAAAGAGCGTTGAGCAGGCTTATAAGAAACTTGTAGATACCTTTAAAAAGGTGGATGCCACATCTTTAAATAGGGTAATACCACAAATTTACTATGAAGAGATGTATAAGCCGGTAATGAATATATATGACTTTAAGTCAATGATATTTACAACTTATAGGCTAGAGGAGCTAGAGGTAAATAGAATTGTCGACTTCTCATATGAACACGGTATAAAAATAGTTGCGGCTAATAAGTTCAAATACTCAGATGATCTTACTAAAAAGCTTGTAGATAGGGATATAAGTCTATACATGTACACCTACAATGATCAAAATAAGGTTAACTCCCTAAGAAATAGTTATGTAAGTGGTTTCTATACAGACTTCCTACCAAAGGATGTAATAAATAGGGACGCAGATGGTAAGGTTGTTGTAAAAAAGTAATTCAAGTAATAGATATCTAGTCCACCTTTTTAGGTGTGATTAATAATTGAAAAATATTGTAAAGACCGGATATTTACCTGGTGATAAAGCTTACCAGATAATAATATATTCGGTCTTTTTTATAAAACAGGTTACAAACTGTAACTTTTATGTTATAATGAAGAAGTATTGATTTGCTTATAGACTAAAGTAATATAAATAGTTTTTTTGGGAGGTATTAGATGAAAGTTTTTATGAAAAAATTTATGGCAATGACACTTGCTATAACCTTGCTAGCCGGTTTTGCGCCATATAGTTTTGCTGATGAAATAAATGCCAGTGAAACTGGTTCTAAAATAGAAGCTGTCGGTTCTAATGATGGATCAGAAGAAAAGACTGGAGTTATGGAAATTAAGCTCGGTATGGCCAAGTTCGACAAAGATGGCAATGTGAGCCAATATGTCGATGATGAGGAAGGTGAAATGTCCTATGAGACAAGACTAGACTCAAGTTATGCAAAAACAAACACTAATATATCATATTTATATGGAAGTGATAGGTATGAAACATCTGTACAGGTCAGTAAGGCCTCTTACCCTAATGGAGCAGATGCAGTAGTTTTGGTAAATTCGTCAAATGCTATATATGGTTTAATTGCAACGCCATTTGCTAGCTTAAATAAGGCACCTATACTATTGACATCAGCTAAGTCAATAAAGCCATCAGTTTTGGATGAAATTATAAGGCTAAATCCTAAAAAGGTATATATGATTGGTGATACTAGTCATATTTCAAAGGGTATATCAAATGCCATAAAGGCCAATACTGGTGCAGAAATGGCGAGGATATTTGGTACATACCCGAGTGACCTTTCCGCTGCAGTAGCTGAAAAGATAAATGCTAGTCGTAGAGTTAATACAGCATATGTAGTGAGTACTGAATATGGTGTAGCAGATGCTCTATCAATATCCTCTAGGGCGGGAAGCACTATGGCTCCTGTTTTAGTAGCTAGTAAGAATTACGTTGGTAATGGGGTTTACAATTACCTAAAGAGCTCTGCTAGCAATGTCTACTATATAGGAGGTCAGAATTCTATATCAAACAGTCTAATTAATAAGATCAGCGCAGTAGTAAGAAACGGCGGTCAGGAAAATAGAATATACGGTAGTGACAGGTACCAGACAAATGTAAATGTAATAAATAGGTTTTATAAAAGTAGTGATATAAATAGCCTAATAGTTACAAAGGCGGAAAATAGCGGCCTGATAGATACTGTAAGTGCAGGTCCATTTGCAACGCTAAAGTCTTGTCCAATCTTGATAACACACAGGAACAAGTTGGTAGCTGCTTCTCAGAAGTTCTTAAATAGTGTGCAGGGTGACACGATATACCAGATTGGTGGAGGCATAAGCTCCAGTGTAACTAGTCTTATTAAGTCTAATTTCCAGTCTGCAGCAATAAGCACTCAAACTCAGACCAAGCCACAGACTCAGCCACAGACACCGTCTAAGCCTCAGGCCCAAACTCAGACAAGTACTAGTGACACAAATATAAGTAGTAAGGGTATCAGGGGTAAGACTATTGTAATCGACCCGGGTCATGGTGGTAGTGATTCAGGTGCAGTTGGTTTAAATGGTTACAAAGAAAAGGACTGGACTCTAAAGACTGCCCTAGCATGTGCAGACTACCTTACAAAGGCGGGGGCTAATGTAATTATGACGAGAAAGAACGATACATATCCAACCCTTCAGGACAGGGTTGATATTTCAAATAACAGTAAGGCTGTATTCTTCTGTAGTATCCACTACAACAAGGGCGGGGCTGTTGTAAATGCTGATACAGGTGAGTTAAGCGGTACAGGAGTCGAAGTTTACACAGGAGATGGTAGCCTGTCCCAGAATACTGCTAGCAAGGTTTTAAATAGTATATTGGCCAAATTTGACATGAAAAACAGGGGGGTAAAAGACGGTACCCACCTATATGTAATTGCAAATACAGAGGCGCCAGCTATTTTGGTTGAGGGAGGCTTTATGTCTAGTTCGTACGATGTAAATAAACTGAAGTCCGACCAGTCCCTAAGAGATATGGGAATCCAGATAGCCAAGGGTATAGTCGCTGGCTTTAATTAGTTATTTTAAGAAGGATATATAGAGAACTAATAAAAGTTCTCTATATATCCTTTTTTTTTCTTTACAAGCTTTGCACAAATTTTTAATATATAGTATAATAATGTAGTGAGTGAGAGTATGTTTATTTCAAAGAAATAAGAGCGGGAGAATTAAGTATGAAAAAGATTATAAAGTATACGGTATTTATACTTATATTTTTAGTTATATATATTGGTGGTGGAAAGCTACTTGACAAATTATACTTCGATAAGTTCGATATTGTCGACTATACAGGGGATACCAGGTATGATACAGTAAATACAGTGGTGGACAAACGCTTTAAAAAGGCAGATACTGCTATAGTAGTAAATACAGAGATGATTGACCAGATAGTATCGGTAGCACCATACGCCTACAATAGCAAGTATCCAGTCTTCTATATAGAAAGCTACACTATTAAGAAGCCTGTATATGATCAGATGAAAAAGTTGGGTGTAAAAAAGGTTGTGCTAATAGGTGGAATAAATAGCTTGAACAAGAGGGTTGAAAGATCCTTTAAGAGGAATGGTTACAAGGTAGATAGGCTTATTGAAAGCAATATTACAGACCTTTCTCTAAGGTTTGCTAGCATGATGGCCGACAAAAAAAAGGTTGATGCTCTTGCCCTTGTTAGTAGTGATGTATTTGATCTACCGAATGCTATATCATTTTCACCATATGCCCAGAAAAACAATATACCAGTAATAGTAATATCTGGTGGGGATGATGATGCAGCCAAGTTAAAGTCATATATTGATAAGTATGGAGTTAAAAAGGCCTATATAGTTACAAATAATAATACTATAAACAGAAATTTTGACAAGATGTTTAGCAGCCTAGTTAAAATTAGTGGCAAGGATAGATATGAAGTAAACAGAAATATAATGGATATCCTATATAAGAAGGGGGATAAGCTTTATATTTCTAAAGGCGGAGAAGTTCTACACAAGAGGTCAATTGCCTCTGGACAGCTGATTAATGCAATAGCAATAGCTCCACTAGCAGCGGATAACAATTCACCCCTACTTTTAATAGAAAATAATTACCTTGCAACAGCAGATGAAAAGCTGGTCAAGGAGAGAAAGTATAGAGAGTTGAACCAGGTTGGTTTTAAAATCGAAAGAAGAAACTTCTTTAATATAGAAAGATTCAAGTTGACTACTACAATACTTTTAGTTTTACTGGCATTATTCATGACGGTAAGGGTTTTTCTTACAAAGAAGTCATTTGGTCTTGATTTGTAAGAATGTAAAGTTTTGGAATAATATAGGGCAGTATGTGCAGTGATTTGGCGCACTTGACTGCTGAAGGGAGGATAATGATGTCTCTAAACAGGTATAGTGGAGATGACGTAAAACTAAAAGAGTATATTGATACCATAGATTATAGTATAGTAAAGGGTGGTAAGTGCCTAGAGCTATGTCAAAGAATCGTTGATATAGTACTGAGCCTCTTAGCTATGATAGTTGGTATACCAGTAATATTGATTGCAGGGATTTTTATAAAAATAGAGGATAATGGACCTATCCTATATAAGCAGGAAAGGTTGGGTAAGTACGGTAAGGAATTCTATGTTTATAAGCTAAGGTCTATGAGGACTGATGCAGAAAAATATGGTGCCCAGTGGGCAGAAAAGGATGACCCAAGAGTTACAAAAGTTGGTAAGTTTATAAGAAAAACTAGGATTGATGAGATACCACAGCTCTTCAATATTTTCAAGGGAGATATGGGTATTATAGGTCCTAGACCAGAAAGACCTGGATTTACAAAGGAATTTGAGGAAAAGTATGGGCACTTTGTCTATAGGCTTGCAATAAAGCCTGGTCTAACAGGATGGGCCCAGGTAAATGGTGGCTATGAAATAGACCCAGGTGAGAAGCTTAAGTATGATATCTATTACATAAAAAATAGGAGTCTACTTTTGGATATAAAGATAGTATTTATGACTGTTAAGGTTATTTTTACAGGTGACGGAGCAAGATAGAAGGGGATTTAAAATGAACGAGATGGAAAAAGTATATACTAACAAGTTGGTTTCGGTCATTATGCCTGTATATAATGCCGAGAGATACTTGGAAGAAACCTTGGATAGTGTCTTAAACCAGACCTATGACGATATAGAGATTATATGTGTGGATGATATGTCTAGTGATGGATCTAGGGCTATTCTTGAAAAATACAAGAAAAAAAGTGATAAGGTGAAGGCTATTTACTTGACGGAGAATGCTGGTGTTGCAAATGCAAGAAATGTAGCTATCGAAAATGCTGAGGGTAGGTTTATTGCTTTTTTAGATAGTGATGATGTTTGGTTGCCGGAAAAAATAAGTCGTCAGATAGACTTTATGTTGGAAAACCAGTATGAGTTTACCTTTACTAGCTACAGGTTTATGGATGCAGATAGCAAGCTGATGAATACAGTAGTAAAGGCTAAGAAGGAATTAGATTACAATAAGCTACTAAAGCATAATGCTATAGCCTGCTTGACTGTGGTAATTGATAGAAACTATATAAAGGAAATTGTCATGCCAAAAACTAGGCATGAGGACTATGCTGCCTGGTTGAGGATACTTAAGAGGGGCTATAAGGCCCATGGCTTAAACGACCTCCTTGCTCTTTATAGGACAAGGCAGAATTCACTTTCTGGCAATAAATTAAAAGCGGCTACTTGGACTTGGAATATACTAAGAAATGAAGAAAAGCTGGGACTTTTCAAATCCTTGTACTGTTTTACAAACTATGCCTTTGTCAATGTATTTAAGCATTTTTTGTCTAAATAGGTGGCTCTTTTGAAGTATGAAGAAGGGAAGTATAATATGAAATTCAGTTTATTGTTGGGTACATATGGTTCTAGGTTAAAGGAACTAGATGTACTATTTGATAGTTTAGATAGACAGACATATAAAAATTTTGAAGTTATAGTGGGATCACAGACCAACTTCGAAGAGATAGATGAAATACTTAAAAAGCATAGCTTTGAATACAAGCATATAGATGCAGGTGGAGTAGGTTGCTCAGTAAGTAGGAATGCAACTATGGATTACTGTACAGGTGATGTATACACCTTCACTGATGATGATTGCTGGTATGCAGATAATACTCTAGAGATAGTAAAGGAGCATTTTGAAAAATATGATCCAGATATAGCAATTTTTCAGCATTTTGATCCAATAGTTAAGAAGTCTACGGCAGACTATCCAAAGGAACCTATAATGGGGATATCTAGGAGGCAGACCTTAAAGCAGCTTACACTGGATATGTGGTTTAACGCCCACCAACTAGACCCTATGACTCATAGGTTCGATGAAAGGTTTGGTATTGGAAAAAAGTATAACTCTGGAGAGGAAAATATATTTATAATGGATGCCTATAATGAGGGGAAGAGAAAGATGTACTACTTCCCGGTGATTGTGGCCTACCATCCTTACAAAAGAGTTAACTACACTGATCCAACATCAATTATAGGCAAGGGACCACTTTTCAAGAGGTTATTTGGTGGATTTACGGGCTTTGTGCTTTTTATAGCCTTCGGTTTAAAGAAAAGAAAGCTTATCAAGGATAGTAACGATGGAAAGTTCTGGGGACTTTTTATGTCAGCTATTAAAGAGCAACTTAAATTTAAAGTTTAGGGTGGTATTATGAGTATAGTTGAAAAGATTATTAGGCTAAGCAAAAATTCTTTGGAAATGCTAGCCTACAATAGTAAGGTCGATAAGTATAGGCAGGATGAAAAATACAAGAATATGTGGCTGATATCTGAAAGAGGGGTTGAAGCCAAGGATAATGGATATGTATTTTTTAAGTATTTAAGGGAAAATCATCCTGAAATAAATGCCTGGTATGTGATAGATTCTTCCCACAAGAAGGACTATGATAGGGTAAAGGACCTTGGAAATATAATAGAATTTGGTAGCGAGGACCATAAGATAGCCTTTCTACTATGTGAATATGCAATTTCTACACATCTAGGCTTTTTAGAGCCGTGGAGCTATAAACTATACAAGCTCCTCTTAGATAGGAAGAACAAAAAGAAGTTTGTATTACTACAGCATGGTGTAATACTTAGTGACCTTAGTATGTATTACAATGCCTCTACTAAGATAGACCTCTTTATAACTACCACAAAGCGTGAGTATGAGTCTATATGTGGGCCTAATTATGGCTTTGCCGAGGGTGTGGTTGTAAGGACAGGTATTGCTAGATATGATAGATTAAATGACTTTAAGACGAAAAAACAGATCCTCTTGATGCCTACGTGGAGACAGACCATAATCACTCCTTCATACAAGAATCAAGACAAGCTGGATATGACTAGCTTTTTGGCATCTGACTACTTCAAGTCACTTAATTCTCTTATTAACAACAAGAAAATTATAGAACTTTTGGAAAGATATGATAGGGATTTGATTTTCTATCCCCACTTTGAAATGCAGCCCTATAAGGGGGCCTTTGATAATGAAAGTGACAGGGTTATTTTGGCTGACAAGGATGACTATGATGTCCAGACCTTGCTAAAGGACTCAGAACTCTTGATTACTGATTTCTCTTCTGTAGCCTTTGACTTTGCCTATATGAAGAAACCTCTTATATACTATCAAAAGGTCAAGGATGACAAGTATGCACCAGGTTATTTCAGCTATGAGGATGATGGATTTGGTAAGGTTATAATTGATGAAGAAGACCTTGTAAAGAAGCTAAGTGAATATTTTGATAATGAATTTAAGATGGAAGATATATATGCCCAAAGGGTCGAAGATTTTTTTGACCTAAGGGATGGAAAAAATTGTGATAGAATTTTTGAGGCTATACTAAATTTAAAGAAATAGTTAATACTAAGGGAGTAGTTTGATGTTTAAGAATAAATGGAGAAATTTATTTGGTATCATTATAGTCTTTATGGCCGTTTTCAAGTTTTACGGGGACTTTTTTGATATGAACTCCTTTTCTAGGTACATAATGGTGCTTAGTCTGGGTCTATCGACTATTATGATAGCAAGTGATATAAGAAAATTTAATATAACGCATTTATTGGTCCTATTATTGGCTAGTGTACAGTTTGTAATGTCAAGAAACATCACTATGGCCTATGTTTATTACCTTTGCCTAGGTCTTTATACTTGTGATTTTAGACTTCTGGTAAAGTGGTTTATGGTCTTTAATGCCATATTCTTTTCTATTTACTTGGTTAGTAACCTACTTGGTATACACCCTACTGAGTATCTGGAAGGAAGAAATGACTTTGGATTTGGAAATCCAAACTCATCATTTATATGCATGTTTTTAATATGGTCTTCTTACTTTTATTATGTATTTTATAGTAAAAAGAAGATTGATTTCATAGCCTTATTTTTAATGGCGTTTTTGATGTATTCCCAGACTATAACAAGGACGGGTCTCCTGACAGCTATTGTTACGGCAATTGCCTTCTTGATACTGAGAAGTATCGATGTTAGGAAGAAGTGGAATGCTATACTTATAGGTCTATTTCCAGCATTTATGTCTATACTGAGTATATTAATTGCCTTGTTTGGAAGCGGAAATTACTACTTGAATAGGGTATTATCGCACAGACCCCTTTATTGGCATTCATACATTACCCACCCTACAAGTGGGATTAACATATTTGGTTACACACCAAATATTAGGGACATCCTCTTTTCGCAGAGAATGCCCCTAGACAGTGGTTATATTTGGACCCTGTATAGCATGGGACTTATTGTATTTATTGTAATAATAGGCTTTATTTGCCTCGCAATGTACAACCTATGCAAGGAAGACCAGAAGGACAAGCTACTTTTACTTGTGAGTATTTTGACTTACTGTTTTGCAGAAAGTATTTTGGTTGATATTGCCAGCAACATAAGTATAATATTGTTAGTTTATGGAATATCCAAATTTGATATTAAAAGTATAAGTTTAAATAAAATGAAATTACAGAGACCTAAAAAGTTTAGGAAGAGAATTGGTTAGGAGATATATATCATGAAGGAAGGTTTGGTATCGATAATAATACCCGTATATAATGCAGAGGACTTTCTGACAGAAACAATAGAATCTGTGCAGGCACAGACCTACGAATATTGGGAGTTGTTATTGGTGGACGATTGTTCAAGTGATTCTTCCGGGCAAATTATAGAAAAAAAGGCTAAGGAAGATGATAGAATTAAATATATAAAGCTAGAAAAAAATTCTGGAGCAGCCGTTACTAGGAATATTGGACTTTCAGAGGCGAGCGGTAGATATGTTGCCTTTTTAGACAGTGATGATATCTGGAAACCAGAAAAGCTGGAGAGACAGATGGATTTTTTAGCTGAAAAGAAGGTCGCTTTTTGTTTTACATCCTATAGGTACACTAACACGGATGGTAGCCCAACCCCTAAGGTTGCAAGGGCTCCAGAAAAAATTGACTACAATGGTCTTTTAAAGAATACTATTATAGGTTGTTCCACTGTACTAATTGATAGGGGCTTGATGGGAGACTTTAGGATGGTAAATGTTAGGCGAGGTCAGGATACAGCTACATGGCTGAATTTACTAAAGAGGGTTGACTATGCCTATGGTATATATGAGGATCTAGTGTGGTATAGGATAGTCAAGGAATCTTTGTCGCATAATAAGTTCAACGCTATTAAGAGGACTTGGAATACCTATAGAAATATAGAAAAATTAAGTATATGGAAGGCGTCATATGTATTTATTTTCTACGCATATAACGCAGCAAAGAAGAGAATTAAAAAGGAAAAGTAGGCCCTTGTTTAGTATTAATTAAGGATAGGGGCATAAAATAAACGGGTTAACTAGGAGGTTTATATGCCAAAAATTTGTTATTTAGCAGATGCTTCGAACCCACACGTGAAAAAGTGGTGTGACTTCTTTTTAAAGAAGGGCTATGAGATTGAAATCATATCTCTAAATGGTGGAAGCATTGATGGTGTGACGGTTCACAACTTTCAAACAAATGTAAATGAAGTCAGGAACAAGGGGCTATTTAGTAAGTTTAACTACCTTAAGCATAGGAAGGAAATCAAGGCTCTAATTGAAAAGATCAGACCTGATTTTTTACATGCCCAGTATGCTAGCTCATATGGATTTTTGGGAGCCCTAATGGGATACAAGCCATATATTTTGTCTGTATGGGGTACTGATATATATGACTTTCCTAGAAATGGTCTGCTTCAAAAGATGATTATCAAGTATAATTTTAAGAAGGCAGACTACATTTTTTCAAATAGTATAGATATGGCTAGGGAGGCAAATCTTTATACGAATAAAAAGGTTTATATTACGTACTTCGGAGTAGACACAAATAGGTTTAAACCAATAAATGAGGCTAAGGATCAAGCCTATTTTACCTTTGGTATCGTAAAGAGTCTAGAAAAAAAATATGGTATTAAATACCTAATAGGGGCATACGACAAACTTTATACTAAATACCAGGGCGCTTATAAGGGCAAAAAGCTAAGGCTCCTAATTGGTGGTAGTGGTCAGGAAGAAGCAGCCCTTAAGGACCAGGTATCAGGGCTTGAATCAAGGGCGTCTATTAGCTTCCTTGGAAGGGTTCAGCCCCAAGTTATTGTAGCTACATACAATTCATGTGATGTATGTGTTTTCCCATCCTTGAGAGAAGGATTTGGTGTGTCGGCTATTGAATCGCAGGCCTGCCAGGTACCGGTAATAATAACTAGGGTAGGTGGTCATCCTGAATCTGTTGATGAAGGGGAAACAGGACTAGTAGTGGAGTCTAAGTCAGTTCAAGGGCTTTTTGAGGCTATGGACAAACTTATGACTGATGACCAGCTAAGGATAGATATGGGTAAAAGAGCTAGAGAATTCGTAGTGTCTACCTATAGATTTGAGGATAACTTTGAGGATATATCTAAGCTATATGATATGGTACTAGAAAAAAATAGATTGTAGTATTATAGGACTAAGACATTGGTCTAGTCCTATATTGTAGATTGACCTTTTATAAGGTTTGATGAAAGGTGGAGTATGGCGAAATTGTCGAGGGTGATGATAGTTGGTGCAGGTGAAGCTGGCCAGATGGTCATCAATGAAATTAATAAAAATAAGGGAAAATTAAATAGGCAGGTTGTTGCACTTATAGATGACAATGAGCTATTACTGGGTCAAGAAGTATGTGGGAAGTTTGTTGATGGTAGGGTTAAAGATATACCAAGACTTGTTAAGGAATTAATGGTAGATGAAATAATATTTTCTATTGCCAATATAAGCAACAAGAGGAAGAAGGAAATCATAGATATATGCAGGTCTACCTCTTGCTACACGAAAACTATACCAGGCTTTTTGGAGATAATAGATGGCAAGGTCGATTTTAAAATAATAAGAGATGTTGAGATAGACGACCTTTTAGGTAGAGATCCAGTCAGCCTAGATATGGACAAGATTAGGGATTATATATCTCAAAAAATTGTCATGGTTACCGGGGCTGGGGGAACAATCGGATCTGAGTTATGTAGACAGATCTATAAGTATGGACCAAGCAAGCTAATATTGCTGGATAATTATGAAAATAATGTATATAATGTGCAGCAGGAACTATTGATGAAGTATGATAACCAACTGGATATGGATGTTGTTATAGCTAATATTAGGGAAGAAAAGAGGCTAGAAAAAGTATTTTCAAAGTATAGGCCTAATATTGTATTTCATGCTGCAGCCCATAAGCATGTGCCTTTAATGGAGGCCAATCCGACAGAGGCAGTTAAAAACAATGTGTTTGGTACACGAAACCTTCTAAAGGTATCTGATAAGTGTGGTGTAGACAAGTTTGTACTAATATCTACAGATAAGGCTGTTAACCCAACTAACATAATGGGTGCAACAAAGAGGTTAGCAGAAAAACTGATACAGATTTATAACGAAAATAGTTCTACAGACTTTGTGGCAGTTAGGTTTGGTAACGTATTGGGAAGTAATGGGTCAGTGGTTCCACTCTTCAAGTCTCAAATCCAGGCAGGTGGTCCTGTAACTGTTACCCACAAGGATATAATAAGGTACTTTATGACTATACCAGAGGCAGTTGCACTTG